>JAQGIN010000388.1 GCA_028291125.1 Caulobacter sp. | reverse complement strand
AACCGCTGACCCCGGTGTCCTTCGCCCTCGACCGGCTGGAGACCAATCCGCGCTTCGCCGCCATCGCCCGGCCGGCCAACGCCGCCATCCTGGTCAAGCTGCGCATCGACATGGAGGACCGCGGCGGCCGCATCGAGCTGTTGCTGCCCTACGCCACGCTGGAACCGATCCGCAAGATGCTGCTGCAGCAGTTCATGGGCGAGAAGTTCGGCCGCGACAACATCTGGGAAGGCCACTTGGCCACCGAGCTGTGGACCACCCAGATGGAGGTCCGCGCCGTGCTCGACGAGCAGCAGATGCCGCTGTCCAAGGTGCTGAACCTCGAGGTCGGCGACACCATCATGCTCAACGCCACGCCCGACAGCCTGGTCGAGCTGCGGGCCGGCTCGATCCCTCTGACCCGGGCCCGCATGGGCCGCCGCAACCACGCCATCGCCTTGCGTTGCGAAGGTCCGCTGACGCCGGCGGCCAAACGCGCGGTCCAGAAACAACTGCGATGAGCGCCACGGCCCTGATCCTCAACGGCCTGCTCGCGGTGCTGCTGGTCGTCGCCCTGGGCGTCGGCTGGCGGCTGGAGCGTCGCCTCAAGGCGCTGCGCGACAGCCACGAGGGCTTCGCCAAGGCGGTGGCCGACCTCGACGTCGCCGCGGCCCGCGCCGAGATGGGCCTGGCCGACCTGCGGGCCGCCACCGACGAGGCCTCCGAGGCCCTGGCCGGCCGCATCGCCGCCGCCCGGACTCTAGTCGAGAAGCTCGACGAACGCCTGGCCCGGCCCGTTCCGGTTCCGGCCCCGACCCAGCCCGCGGCCGCCCCCGCGCCGGCCGAACCCCGGGCCCGCACCGCGGCCGAGATCTTCCTGGAGACCCGCGACGGGCCCAGCGCCAAGTCGCGCCGGCCGGCCCCCGCGCCCGAGGCCTCTCCGGCCAAGGAAACCCCGCGTTCACGCGCTCGGGTGGATGATGACCTGTTCGAGGGGCCCGACGACACGTCGCGTCCCAGCTCTAGACCCGGAGGGCGGCGATGAAGACCATCCCCCGCATCTTGCCGATCGTCGGCGTCGCCATCGGCGGCGTGCTGGCGCTCAACGCCCTGGCCGGCGCCCGTTCGCTGCCCGACCTGTTCGGCGGCGCCAAGGCCTTCGCCCAGGGCAAGCCCGAAGCCGCCAAGGCCGCCGGCAAGGACGTCGCCGCCGACGCCCAGTCCGCGGCCAAGGACGCCGCCGCCAACGCCCCGGCTCCCAAGCCGCTGGTCTGCGCCGCGGACCTGGCCAAGGAGGCCGGGCTGTCGCCGGCCGAACTGCGCGTGCTGCAAAGCCTGCAGGGCCGCCGCGGCCAGCTGGACCAGCGCGAGCAGGACATCGACCTGCAACTGCAACTGCTGGCCGCCGCCGAGGCCAAGCTCGACGCCAAGGTCAAGTCGCTCAACGGTCTGAAGGGCGACATCCAAGGCCTGCTCGGCCAAGCCGACCAGAAGAAGCAGGGCGAGGTCGACCGCATGGTGCTGGTGTTCTCGGCCATGAAGCCCAAGGACGCCGCGCCGCGCATGACCTTGCTCGACGATTCCGTGCGCCTGCCGATCGCCGCCAAGATGAAGGAGCGCACGCTCTCGATGATCCTGGCCCAGATGTCGCCGACCGAGGCCAAGATCCTCACCGAGGCCCTGGCCCGCCGCTTCACCAACGACGCCCTCGCCAAGGGCGCGGCGGCCGTCGCCGCCACGCCCGACGCCGCCCAGCAGCAAGCCGCCGCCGCCGCTCCGCCGCTGGCCGGCGCCGCCAAGGCCCCCGCGGCCAAGAAGGCCGGCTAGGGGAGGGCGATGAACCTGCGCGCGCTTCTGCGATCGGGCGTCGCGGCGATCTGCATCGCGGCCGTGGCCGCGCCGCCGAGCCTCGCCGCCCGCGCGCCGGCGCACAAGGCCGCGCCCGCCGGCGCCCAGCTGGCGATCAAGGTCGGCGAGGCTCCCGACTTCACGCGCGTCGAATTCCACTGGACCCGGGCCGCGGCGATGACCGTGCGCCGCGACGGCCAGGTGGTGACCCTGGCCTTCAGCCGCGAGGCCCGGCCCGACCTCAGCGACCTGCGCATCACCCCGCCGCGCTGGGTGAAGGCGGCGGAGGCCCGCCATGGCCGCGGCGGTCTGGAGGTGGTGATCACCCTGGCCGACGACGCCGAGTTCAGCGCCGGCCGCGCCGACGACGCCGACTTCATCAACATCTTCGCCCGCCCGCCCGTCGCGGCGGCGGCTCCGGTGGCGACGCCGGCCGAGCGGCGGCCCGATCCGATGCCCGCCAGCCGCGTCGTGCCGGTGGGGATCGAACACAGCGCCAGCCAGGCCGCGCTGAGCTTCACTTGGGCCGCCCCGGCCGGGGCGGCGGTGTTTCGCCGCGGCGAGGCGGTGTGGATCGTGTTCGACACCCCCGCCCGCCTCGACATCGGCAAGCTGCCGCCGACCCTGAAACAGTACCGCAGCCTGCGGGCCTTCCAGGGGGCCGACTACACCGCCCTGCGCATCGTCACCCTGCCGGGCCAGCCCTATTCCGCCCAGGGCGACGGCTCGCGCTGGACGGTGACCCTGGGAAGCGCCCCGACGGTGGCCCCCGAACCGATCAAGGTCGCCCGCGACGAGACCGCCAGTCCCGCCGCCCTGACCGCCGTGCTCAACGGCGCCACCAAGCCGGTTTGGGTGCCCGACGCCGCGGTCGGCGACCGCCTGGCGGTGGCCCCGGCCCTGGCTCCGTCCAAGGGCCTGTCGTCGCGCCGCGAATATGTCGAGATGGCCTTGCTGCCCTCGGCCCAGGGTCTGGCCGTCGAGAGCTACGCCAGCGACATCCAGATCGCCGCCGAGGGCGACCTGATCCGCATCGGCCGGCCCAAGGGCCTGGTGCTGTCGCCGCTGGCCGCCGAGACGCCGCCGGAAGAGGCCGTCGCCGGCGCGCCGCAGCCGGCCTCGATGCCGGCCCTGATCGACATGGACAGCTGGCCCCGGACCGGCTCCGGCGGCTTCCTGGCCCGCTACAACGCCCTGCTCACGGCGGTCTCGGACGCCGGCGCCGCCACCGACAAGGACGCCGAGACCCAAGCCCGCATGGCCCTGGCCCGGTTCCTGGTCGGCTCGAACCTGTCGTTCGAGGCGATCGGCGTGCTCAACGCCGCCGCCCGCAGGCAGCAGAGCCTGGTCGCCGATCCCGAATTCCGCGGCCTGCGCGGCGTCGCCCGCGTCATGGCCGGCCGGTACGCCGAGGCCGAGACCGACTTCGCCTCGCCGGTGCTGGCCGACGAGCCGTCGGCGGCGCTGTGGCGCGGCTACATGGCCACCAAGGCCGGCCGCTGGGCCGACGCCCAGAGCCGCTTCACCGAGGGCGGCCGGGCCCTGTCGCTGTTTCCGGTCGTTTGGCAGGCGCGATTCCTGGGGGCCCAGGCCGAGGCGGCCCTGGGTTCGAGCGACACCGGCGCGGCCGGGCGGCTGATCGACCAGGCGCTGAAGCTGCCGTCGGTTCCGGTCGAGGATCAGCTGGGGCTGCGCCTGACCCAGGCCAAGGTGTTCGAGGCCAAGGGCGAGAAGATCCGGGCGCTGCGGATGTTCCAGGCCATCACCCGGGCCCCGATCGACCGCCTGGCCGCCCCCGCCGAACTGCACGCCATCCAGCTGAGCCTGGCCAAGGGCGAGATCACCGCCAACCAGGCCGCCGACCGTCTCGATCACCTGCGCTTCCGCTGGCGGGGCGACGGCACCGAACTGGACACCATCCGCGGCCTGGCCCAGCTGTATGTCAGCCAAGGGCGCTACCGAAAGGCGCTGGAAGTGCTGCGCTCGGCCGGCGCCCGGCTGCCCGACCTGCCGCAGGCCGTGGCCCTGCGCAACGACCTCTACGGCGCCTTCCGGGCGCTGTTTCTCGACGGCCTGGCCGACGGTCTGCAGCCGATCCAGGCGGTGGGCCTGTTCTACGACTATCAGGAGCTGACGCCGATCGGCGCCGACGGCGACCAGATGGTGCGCAACCTGGTGCGGCGGCTGGTCGACGTCGACCTGCTGGACGACGCCGCCAAGCTGCTCAAATACCAGGTCGACAACCGGCTGGACGGCGTGGCCAAGGCCCAGGTCGCCACCGATCTGGCCTGGATCTATCTGATGAACCGCCAGCCCGAGAGCGCGCTCGACGCCATCAACGGCACCCGCACCACTCTGCTGCCGCCGGCCCTCAACGCCGAACGGCGGCTGGCCACGGCGCGGGCCCTGATGGGGCTGGGACGCTACGACGCCGCCCTGGAGCTGATCGAGACCGACACCAGCCGCGACGCCCTGGACATCCGCGCCGAGGTGGCCTGGAAGCAGCACAATTGGGCGATGGCGGGCGCGCTGTACGAAAAGTCGCTGGCCGAGCGCTGGAAGCGCCCCGGGGCCCTGGCCGCCGACGACGAGACGCGGCTGATGCGGGCCGGGATCGCCTTCAGCCTGGCCGACGACGATCCCGCCCTGGGCCGGCTGCGCCAGCGCTTCGGCGGCTTCGTCGATGGCGGACGCAATCCCGAGGGCCTGCGGGTGGCCCTGGCCGGGGCCAACGCCGAGACCGTGACCAGCGGCGACTTCAGCCGGGTCACCGCCGACAACGAGGTGTTCGGCGGCTGGGTGGCCAAGATGAAGGACCGCTTCCGCACCGCCGCGCCGACGCCGGCGGTCGCGCCTGGCCGTCAGGTTCTGGGCTCGGCCGCGCCGGGCAAGGCCTAGTCCGCGGTGGGCGAGGGCGGCCCACGCTCCGGCGGCTCGGGCTCGACCCTGGTGGCCCTGCAGCATCTGCGGGCCGTGGCGGTGCTGGCGGTGATCGTCTTCCACGCCTGCCAGTGGCCGCATATCTCGCTGGAGACGGCGGCGGCGGGGGTCGACCTGTTCTTCGTGATCAGCGGCGTCATCCTGTGGACCGTCAGCCGGGTGCACGAGCCCGATCCGCGGCGGTTCTTCATCCGCCGGCTGCTGCGCGTGGCGCCGCTCTATTGGATCGTGAGCCTGGCGGTGGCGGCTCTGGCGCTGGCCTGGCCGGGCCTGATCCCGCACGCCATCCCGACCTGGCCGCACCTGTTGATGTCGCTGGGCTTCATCCCCCACCTCGACCCCGAGGGCCGGCCGTTCCCGCTGGTCGCCCCGGGCTGGTCGCTGGTCTACGAGGCCTATCTCTATCTGGTCTTCGCCCTGGGCCTGTGGATCGCGCCCCGGCGGCTGGCGATCTTCGTCACCGCCGTCCTGGTCGCCACCTTCCTCTACGGCGCGCGGCACGACGCGGCCTATTTCCTGCTCGCCAACCTGCAGCTGCTGGAGTTCGCGGTCGGGATCTGGCTGGCCCAGCTGCGCCAGCCCCCCACCGCCGACGCGGCCGGCGGCGGGGCGATGATGATCGTCTTCGGCCTGATCCTGTTCGTCCTGCTGCAGGCCCTCGACGTGCGGCCCGGCAACGGCCGGCTGCTGGTCTGGGGCGGGCCGGCGGCGCTGATGGTCTGGGGGGCGCTGCGGCTGGAGGCCTCGGGCCGCACCCCGGCCTGGCCGATCCTGCGCCGCCTGGGCGACGCCTCGTTCTCGCTCTATCTGTGCCAGGTGATCGCCATGCCGCTGGTCGCCCGCCTGATCAGCCCGCATCAGCCCTGGTTGTTCGTCCCCTTGGCCATCGGCGCGTCGGTGGCGGCCGGCCTGGCCTGCTATCGCTTCATCGAGCGCCCGCTGCGGCGGCGAACCGCGCCCCTGGCGCCGGCCGCGGCCTGAAAAGCCATTGGTCCTTATGGCGGCGAGGCGACAAAGGCCTTAGGTAGGGCGCGCCCGGGTTCCTCGACGGAACGCGGGGGTTTGGCCGGCTTGCCAAGCTCCGGGAGGCGTGGCATGACAACGTTGTCATAGGGTGGAAATCGTGGCGAAAACAACGGACGGCGAAACGGGCCGCGAAGTGCTGGTGCTGCTGGGCGGCGCCGGCGATCTGGCGCTGCGCATGCTGCTGCCTTCGCTGTATTTCCTCGAGGTCGACCGCCTGCTGCCGCACGACCTGCGCATCATCGGCGTGGCCCGCGGCGAGGGCGACGGCGACAGCTATCGCAAGCTGGTCCGCGACGCCCTGGGCAAGCGGGCCTCGGTCGAGGACGCCGCCTGGAACCGCCTGGCCGCCCGCCTGGACTACATGTCCGGCGACATGACCACCGAGGCGGGCGCGGCCCACCTGGCCGAGCGGATCGGCGAGCACGGCGCCCTGGTGGTCTATTTCGCCCTGTCGCCCAGCCTGTACGGCCCGGTCTGCGCGGCGCTGAAGAGCGCCGGCCTGACCGACGAGCGCGCCCGGCTGGTGCTGGAGAAGCCGATCGGCCGCGACCTGCAGAGCTCCTGCGCCACCAACGCCGCCGTCGGGGCGGTGGTCAGCGAGGCGCAAATCTTCCGCATCGACCACTATCTGGGCAAGGAGACGGTGCAGAACCTCACCGCCCTGCGCTTCGCCAACGTCCTGTTCGAGCCCCTGTGGGACAACAAGACCATCGACCACGTCCAGATCACCATCGCCGAGACCGAGAAGGTCGGCGACCGCTGGCCCTATTACGACGAGTACGGCGCGCTGCGCGACATGCTGCAGAACCACCTGCTGCAACTGCTGTGCCTGGTGGCCATGGAGCCGCCGTCCGGCTTCGATCCCGACGCCGTGCGCGACGAGAAGGTCAAGGTGCTGCGGTCCTTGCGCCCCTTCACCAAGGCCAATGTCACCCACGACACCGTGCGCGGCCAGTACGTGGCCGGGGTGGTCGAGGGCCAGCCGACGCCCGGCTATCTCGACGAGGTCGGCAAGGCCAGCAAGACCGAGACCTTCGTGGCCATGAAGGTCGAGATCGACAACTGGCGCTGGGCCGGGGTGCCGTTCTTCCTGCGCACCGGCAAGAACCTGCCCGACCGCCGCACCCAGATCGTCATCCAGTTCAACAAGGTGCCGCACAACATCTTCGGCGGCCCGGCCCAGAACGAGGCGCTGGCCAACCGGCTGGTCATCGACCTGCAGCCGGACGAGGACATCTCGCTGACGATCATGAACAAGCGCCCGGGGCTGTCGGAGGAGGGGATGCGGCTGCAGTCCCTGCCGCTGTCGCTGAGCTTCGGCAACGGCAGCACCCGCCGCCGGATCGCCTACGAGAAGCTGCTGCTCGACGTGTTCCGCGGCGATCGCACGCTGTTCGTGCGCCGCGATGAGGTCGAGCAGGCCTGGAAGTTCGTCGACGGCGTCGCCGCCGCCTGGGAGTCGGCCGGCATCGAGCCCGCCCCCTACGCCGCCGGCACCTGGGGGCCGCGCAGCGCCACCGCCCTGATCGAACCGCTGGGGCGCAGCTGGAATGAATAGCCGCGCCATCGAGGCCTTCGCCAGCCGCGAGGCGCTGTACGACGCCGCCGCCCGGGGCCTGGGCGCGGCGCTGATCGACGCCGTCGCCGCCCACGGCGTCACCAGCTTCGCCGCCACCGGCGGCACGACCCCGGCCCCGGTCTATGACCGCCTGGCCCAGATGGCCGCGCCGTGGGAGCGGATCACGGTCACCCTGACCGACGAGCGCTGGGTCGCGCCCACCGCCCCCGGCAGCAACGAGGGCCTGGTGCGCCGCCACCTGCTGGTCGGCCAGGCCGCCAAGGCCCGGTTCGCGCCGCTGTGGTCGGACGTCGACAGCCCCGACCGCGCCGCCCGTCTGGCCGAGGCCGGCCTGGCCACCGCCCTGCCGTTCGGCGCCGTGCTGCTGGGCGTCGGGGCCGACGGCCACTTCGCCTCGCTGTTCCCCGGCTCGCCGCTGCTGGCCGAGGGGCTCGACCCCGAAACCGACCGCCTGTGCCTGGCGGTGCCGCCCGGCGACCCGGCCCCCGACCTGCCGCGGATCAGTCTCACCTTCAAGGCGTTGACCCAGTCGGCGGTGATCATGCTGCTGATCACCGGCAGCGAGAAGCGGCTGCTGCTGGAGGGCCCCGTCGATCCGTCCCTGCCGATCGCCGCCATCCTCGACCAGGATCGCGTTCCGGTCCGTATTCTGTGGGCGGAGTAGTCGCCATGAACATCCATCCCGTCATCGCCGAGGTCACCGCCCGCATCGTCGCGCGCAGCCGCGACACCCGCGCCGCCTATCTGGCCAATCTCGACGCCGCCGCCGCGGCCCAGCCGGGCCGGGCCAAGCTGTCCTGCGCCAACTGGGCCCACGCCTTCGCCGCCTCGCCGGCCGGCGACAAGGTGCTGGCGCTGGACGTCAACGCCCCCAATATCGGCATCGTCACCGCCTATAACGACATGCTCTCGGCTCACCAGCCGCTGGAGCCCTACCCGGCGATGATCAAGGACGCGGCGCGCGAGGTCGGGGCCACGGCCCAGGTGGCCGGCGGCGTGCCGGCCATGTGCGACGGCGTCACCCAGGGCCGGCCGGGCATGGAATTGTCGCTGTTCTCGCGCGACGTCATCGCCATGGCCACCGCCGTCGCCCTGTCTCACGACGCCTTCGACGGCGCGGTCTATCTGGGGGTCTGCGACAAGATCGTGCCGGGCCTGACCATCGGGGCCCTGACCTTCAGCCACCTGCCGGCCCTGTTCGTGCCGGCCGGGCCGATGACCTCGGGCCTGCCCAACTCGGAAAAGGCCCGCATCCGCGGTCTCTACGCCGAGGGCAAGGTGGGCCGGGCCGAGCTGCTGGCGGCCGAGAGCGCCTCCTATCACGGCCCGGGCACCTGCACCTTCTACGGCACCGCCAACACCAACCAGATGCTGATGGAGCTGATGGGCCTGCACCTGCCGGGCTCGGCCTTCGTGCATCCCAACACTCCGCTGCGCGAGGCCCTGGTCCGGGCCGCCGCCCACCGCATCGCCGCCGTCAGCCAGAAGGGCGACGAGTGGATCCCGATCGGCCGGGTGATCGACGAAAAGGCCATGGTCAACGGCGTGGTCGGCCTGATGGCCACCGGCGGGTCGACCAACCTCGCCTTGCACCTGGTGGCCATGGCCCGGGCGGCGGGCATCATCCTGACGCTGGAGGACCTCGACGACATCTCCCGCGTCACGCCGCTGCTGGCGAGGGTCTATCCGAACGGCTCGGCCGACGTGAACCACTTCCAGGCCGCCGGCGGCATCGCTTTCGTCACCCGCGAGCTGCTGGCGGCCGGCCTGGCCCATGACGACGTCCTGACCATCGCCGGCCAGGGCCTGTGGCGCTACACCCAGGAGCCGTTCCTCGACGGCGACGAACTGAAGTGGCGCGACGGGGCGCTGGAGTCGCTCGACACCGCCATCCTGCGGCCGGTGGCCGAACCGTTCAGCCCCGAGGGCGGCCTGCGCCTGCTGCGCGGCAATCTGGGCCGCGGGGTGATCAAGGTCTCGGCCGTCAAGCCCGAGCACCAGGCGATCACCGCCCCAGCGGCGGTGTTTCAGGACCAGGAGGACTTCATCGCCGCCTTCAAGCGCGGCGAACTGGAGCGCGACGTGATCGTGGTCATGCGCTTCCAGGGCGCCAGCGCCAACGGCATGCCCGAGCTGCACAATCTGTCGCCGTCGCTGTCGGTGTTGCTGGACCGCGGTTTCAAGGTGGCGCTGGTCACCGACGGGCGGATGTCGGGGGCCTCGGGCAAGACCCCGGCGGCGATCCACGTGACGCCGGAGGCGGCCAAGGGCGGGCCGCTGGCCTATGTGCGGGACGGCGACCTGATCCGGCTGGACGCCCATGCCGGCGAGCTGGAGATCCTGGTCGACGCGGCGGAGCTGGCGGCTCGCGATCCGGCGGCGACGCCGGCCGCCCAGCCGGGATTCGGACGCGAACTGTTCGGCTGGATGCGGGCCGGGGTCAGCGACGCCGACACCGGCGCCTCCGTGCTGTTCGGTTAGGGGAAGCGAAAACGCATGGGCGGGGACATTCTCAGCGACGGCCAGCTTGGCTTGGTCGGCGACATCGGCGGCACCAACGCGCGGTTCGCGTTGGTCGAGTTCGTCGATGGCGCGCCGCGGCTGATCGAGCCGACCACCTACAAGGTCGCCGAGCACGGCACGTCCGAGGACGCGATCGCCGACTACCTGGCCAAGGCCGGGGCGCGCCGGCCGCAGCTGGCCGTGGTGGCCGTGGCGGGACCGATCAAGGACGGCGAGGTGCGATTCACCAACAGCCCCTGGACCCTGTCCGAGGACGGCCTGCGCCGCGTCGGCGGGTTGCGCGCCGCCCGGCTGATCAACGACTTCACCGCTCAGGCCCTGGCCGCGCCGCGCCTGGGGCCCCAGGACCTGCGCCAGATCGGGCCGCTGCCGACCTCGATCGAGGGCGATCTGGCCATTCTCGGCCCCGGCACCGGCTTCGGCGCGGCCGGCATGGTCCGCCGCCATGGCGTGCTGACCCCGCTGTCCACCGAGGGCGGCCACATCGGCTTCGCGCCCGCCGACGACCTGGAGATCGAGATCCTGCGGGTGCTGATGAAGCGCTTCGGCCGGTGCTCGATCGAGCGCATCCTGTCGGGTCCGGGCATGGAGGATCTGCACGTGATCCTGGCGGCGATCGACGGTCGGACCGTGGCCGAGATTCCGGCCCGCCAGATCACCGAGGGCGCCACGGCCGGTGACGCCGGCTGCCGGGCGACCATCGACCGGTTCTGCGGCATTCTCGGTTCGGCGGCCGGCGACCTGGCCCTCGCCCTGGGCGCCCGGGGCGGGGTGTTCGTGGCCGGCGGCGTCGCCCCGCGGATCATCGACCTGCTGGAAGGCGGTCCGTTCCGCCAGCGCTTCGACAGCAAGGGCCGGCTCAGCGACTATGTGCGGGCGATCCCCACCCACGTGGTGATGAATCCGCACACCGCCCTGATCGGCGCGGCGGTGGCCATGACCCCGTCCGGCCAGGCCTCGGTTGGCTAGATGACCGGGCGGGGGCTCGCTTTGACAGTGCTGTCATGGCTTACTGCGAGGCTTGTCGGGAGCCCCCGGCGCCTGGCGAGGACGACTTGAGCCGCAAGATCACCATCCACGACGTGGCCGACCACGCGGGCGTGTCGATCAAGACCGTGTCGCGGGTGATGAACCGCGAGCCCAACGTCAAGTCCGACACCCGCGACCGGGTGCAGGCGGTGGTGGCGGCCCTCAACTACCGGCCCAACATCTCGGCCCGCAGCCTGGCCGGCTCGCGCGCCTATCTGATCGGGGTGTTCTTCGACAATCCCAGCCCGGCCTATGTCACCGACGTGCAGCTGGGGGCCATCGCCCGCTGCCGCGAGGAGGGCTTCCACCTGATCGTCGAGCCGATCGACTCGGCGGCCGAGATCGAGGGGCAGCTGGCCCCGATGCTGACCACCCTGCGCATGGACGGGGTGATCCTGACGCCGCCGGTCTGCGACCATCCCGACGTCCTGGCCCTGCTGGAGCGCGAGGACGTGCCCTATGTGCGGATCTCGCCCGACCGCGACCTGGGCCGCTCGGCCTATGTCGGCATGGACGACCGCCGCGCCGCCTACGAGATGACCGCCCATCTGATCGGCCTGGGCCACCGCGACATCGGCTTCATCCTCGGCCACCCCGACCACGGCGCCACCCACCTGCGCCACGAGGGCTACGCCGCGGCCATGGCCGACCACGGTTGCGCCCCGCGGGCCGACCGGGTGGAGCAGGGCTATTTCTCGTTCCGCTCCGGCTTCGAGGCGGCCGAACGGCTGCTCACCCGCGACGATCGGCCGACGGCGGTGTTCGCCAGCAATGACGACATGGCGCTGGGGGTGATGGCGGTGGCCAACCGCCTGCGGCTGAATGTCCCGGAGCAGCTGTCGGTGGCCGGCTTCGACGACACGCCGGGGGCCAAGGTGGTGTGGCCGCAGTTGACCACCGTGCGCCAGCCGATCGCCGCCATGGCGGCGGCGGCGGCCGACCTGCTGCTGCGCGGCGAGGCGCGCTGGGAGGGCGAGACCCCGCCGTCGCGACTGCTGGATTTCGAATTGATCGTGCGGGAATCCACCGGGTCGGCCTAGCCGTCGAAACCGATCGGCGGTGGCGAATCCCGTGGTGGAGCGGTAGACGTTACGTCAACTTTCCGCGGTGAAAAGAAAGCAAAATGGCGTACCCAGGGGATCAGATTTTGCAGCCTTCCACCGACCCGCGCTATCTCGGCGCAAGTTTCCGCCCTGTCTCGGGCTCCCCGCTTTTCACAGGAGCGGCCGCATGATCCGCGCGCGTCGTTCCCGCATCGTCGCCACCCTCGGTCCGGCCAGCAGTTCGTCGGAGATGATCATCGCCCTGGCCCGAGCCGGCGCCGACGTCTTCCGCCTGAATTTCAGTCACGGCTCGCACGAGGGCCACGCCGCCGTCTACGCCGCCATCCGCGCCGCCGAGGCGGTGGTCGACCGGCCGCTGGGCATCCTCGCCGATCTGCAGGGCCCCAAGCTGCGGGTCGGCAAGTTCGCCGACGGCCCGGTGCAGCTGATCAGCGGCCAGACCTTCCGCTTCGATTCCGACCCGACGCCAGGCGACATCACCCGGGTGTGCCTGCCGCACCCGGAAATCCTCATCGCCATGCGGCCGGGCGCCACCCTGCTGCTCGACGACGGCAAGCTGCGGATGACGGTCACCGAGGCCGGCCCCGGCTACGCCATCACCACGGTGCTCAACGGCGGCAAGCTGTCCGAGCGCAAGGGCGTGGCCGTGCCCGACGTGGTCATCCCGATGTCGCCGCTGACCCCGAAGGACCGCGAGGACCTGGCCTTCGCCTTGCGGCTGGGCGTCGACTGGATCGCCCTGTCCTTCGTCCAGGCCCCCGAGGACATGGCCGAGCTGCGCCGCATCGTCGAGGGTCGCGCCGCCGTGCTGGCCAAGATCGAGAAGCCCCAGGCGCTGGAGCGGCTGGACGCCATCCTCGACCTCTGTGACGGGGTGATGGTGGCCCGCGGCGACCTTGGCGTGGAGATGGCGCCGGAGGAGGTGCCGGTCGCCCAGAAGGTGATCCTGCGCGCCGCCCGCGAGCGCGGCATCCCGGTGATCGTCGCCACCCAGATGCTGGAATCGATGACCAACTCGCCGACCCCGACCCGGGCCGAGGCCTCCGACGTCGCCAACGCCGTCTATGAGGGCGCCGACGCCGTCATGCTGTCGGCGGAATCGGCGGCCGGAGACTATCCGATCGAGTCGGTGTCGATGATGAACCGGATCATCGAACGGGTGGAGCGCGACCCGCGCTGGCCCGAGCTGATGAGCGCCGAGCAGCCCCATGCCGACGATGACGCCGACGTGCTGGTGACCGCCGCCGCGGGGGCCGCCAAGACCGGTTCGACCCGCTGCCTGGTGGCCTTCACCACCACCGGGGCCACCGCCCGCCGCCTGGCGCGCGAGCGGCCGCTGCAGCCGGTCCTGGCCCTGTCGCCGCAGATCGACGCCGTGCGCCGCATGACCCTGGTCTGGGGCGTCGAGCCGCGGGTCAGCGCCCAACCCGACAGCCTGGAGGTGGTGACCACCGACGCCGCCAACCGCGCCCTGGAGCTAAAGCTGGTCGAGCCCGGCGAGCGGCTGCTGATCGTCGCCGGCACGCCGTTCGGCGCTCCCGGCGCGGCCAACCTGCTGCGCCTGGCCCACGCCCCGTTCGCGCCGCGCAAGCGGTAGGCTCTACAGGCCTTCAATCGTCCACTGTCCACCGTCTCCCCCGGCGAAAGCTGGGGCCCAGGTGACGCCCACGAGGCGCTCAGGCTGAATCTGGGTCCCGGCTTTCGCCGGGAAGACGGACGTGTGGAGTAGGGCGAGACAGATGAAACGCGTCTACGCGCTGACCGCCTCGTAGTGCCGCACGAACGGCTCCAGTTCGAGCAGGAACTCGGCGTCGAAGTCGTAGTACTTGGCGCGGTCGGGATCGGGGCCGGCGAAGCCGCGGATGGCGGCCAGGTCGATCCAGAAGGTCAGCATCTCGAAGTGGACGACGTCGCCCTCCGGCCGCGTCAGGCACCAGGCGCCCAGATTGCCGGGGGTGGCCTTGTAGTCGGGCAGGGCGACTTCGCGCATCAGGGCCAGATAACGCTCGCTCTTCGAGAGCGGCACCCGGCCATGCCAGTTGCGGACGATCATGGGCTCGGGTCCTGCGCTGAAGAGGCTAGTCGAACGAGATCGGCAGCAGGCGCTCATAGCCGCGGCGAACGACACCATAGCATTCGCAGGCCATGGCCTCGATGCCGGCCCGGTCGAGGATGTCGACGACGCCGCGGCGATAGCGGATCAGCCCCTTGGCCTGCAGCGAACCGGCCACGGCGGTGACGGTGGTACGTTGGACGCCCAGCATGTCGGCCAGGAACTCCTGAGTCAGGCTGACCGTGTCGACGTCGATTCGGTCGCGGCACGACAACAGCCAGCGGCAGAACCGCGACTCCACCGGGTGCAGCGCGTTGCAGGCCACCGACTGGACGGCGTGGCCAAACAGCGCCTCGTTGTGGCGGTCGATCAGGTCGCGCAGGGCGGGGCTGCGCCGAGCGGCGTCGGCCAGGGCGGCGACGCCGATCCGCGAGGCCGCGCCGGGGATCTGGACGATGGCCCGTGACAGCGACTGGCGCGGGGCGATGGCGGCCATCAGGCCCAGGGCGCCCTCGCGGCCGATGGTGGCGGATTCGATGGCCGCGCCGTTCTCCATCAGGGTCATCAGCGAGATGACGCAGTCGTGGGGAAAATAGGCGGTCTCGATCGGATCGCCGGGGTCGCACAACAGCCGGCCCTTCTCGAGCTCGACGTGCGACAGCTGCGAGGCGACCAGGGCGTAGTCCTCCGGCGCCAACGAGGCGAGCAAACGGTTCTTCAACGGGTGCAACGGCCCTGACATGTCGAATCGAACACCGCCGCGCGGCAAGGGTTGCAAGCTATAGGTTGGGTCGAGCTCGGGCGCCGTCGAGTAGCCGACACAATGCAGACAAGGTCTGGGCAAATTCAGACAGCGGAGCGATTTTTCTTCTGATCTTGGCGGCTTTGGCTTTCCAAGGTCAGGCGAGG
>JAQGIN010000376.1 GCA_028291125.1 Caulobacter sp. | reverse complement strand
CGGATCTCGGTGGTGGCGAAGATGAACTTGGCGTGCGGCGGCGGCTCTTCCAGCGTCTTCAGCAGGGCGTTGAACGCCGCCGTCGACAGCATGTGCACTTCGTCGATGATATAGACCTTGTAGCGCGCCTCGACCGGGGCGTAGCGCACCCCGTCGAGCAGTTCGCGCATCTCGTCGACCTTGGTGCGGCTGGCGGCGTCGAGCTCCAGCACGTCCATGTGCCGGCCCTCGATGATCGAGCGGCAGTGGCGGCCCTCGACGGCCAGGTCGACCGACGGCTGGTGGACGCTGTCGCTCTCGTAGTTCAGGGCCCGGGCCAGCAGGCGGGCGGTGGTGGTCTTGCCGACCCCGCGCACCCCGGTGAGCATGAAGGCGTGGGCGATGCGGCCGCTGGAGAACGCATATGCCAGGGTGCGGACCATGGCCTCCTGGCCGATCAGATCCTCGAAGGTGCGCGGCCGGTACTTGCGGGCGAGCACGGTATAGGCGGCGCCGGGATCTTCCGGAGGGGCGAGCGGCGCGGGAAGCGGCGCGGCGGCGGGCGGCGCCTCGGGCGCGGCCTCGGACTCACCGAAGATGTCGGACGTGTCGGGGTCGCGGACCGGCGCGTCGTCGTCTTCCCACGGCGGATCGAGATCGGGCGAGAGAGGCGCGTCGGCCATGCGTGAAATCGAAACCCGCGTTCATCCCCGCGAAGGCGGGCGTCCAGGACACCCATCCTAGAGCGCTGGGCCCCACAGCAAAAGCCTGGGTTCCCGCTTTCGCGGCAGGAGGGGAGGGAAAGGTGGAGACCGGCAGACGACCCGGAGCGAAACTCGTTGTGGCTGCTGCCTCTCGGCCCTGACCAGATTGGCGAGGCGTCCGCCCGTCACCGATCTCCACCCCCTATATCGCGGCTCAGGCGGCGAGATGCAAGCGCGCGGCGCGGCGGTGACGACTCTTCGCGCCTGGGTTAGACAAGGGCCATGGCCCTGTCGATCATCACCAACATCTTCGCCGGCAACCCATTGGACCGCGCCAGCGAGCGGCGCGGCGACGCCGCCTGGCTGGCCGAGAAGCTCGAGGATCCGCTGTCGCTGGCGGTGGCGATCTGGAACGGCAGGCCGCTGGTCGAGGACGCGCCGCCGTCGCCGGGCCCTGGCGTAGCGGTGCAGATCGCCTATCTGCGGGCCGACATGGCCCACGACCTGGCCGGCGGGGCCGAGCGCCTGCTGTTTCTCGGTCTGTGGAAGGACGTCGCCGTCTTCGCCGTCGACCTGGAGGGCGGGGCCGACCCGGCCGAGGGGCCGCTGGCGGGCCTGGGCCGCTTCGAGGAGCTGCGCGGCGTCGCCCTGACCCTGCCGGCCGCCGACGCCGGCATATTGGCCACCGCCAAGTCGATGTTCGAATGGCGGCGCAAGCACCGCTGGTGCAGCAATTGCGGCCAGGAATCGGCGGTCGCCGACGGCGGCTGGAAACGGCTGTGCCCGGCCTGCAAGACCGAGCACTTCCCGCGCACCGACCCGGTGGCGATCATGCTGGCGGTCAATGAGGGCAAGTGCCTGCTGGGCCGCCAGGCCCTGTGGCCGCCGGGCATGTTCTCGGCCCTGGCCGGCTTCGTCGAGCCGGGCGAAACCATCGAGGAGGCCTGCGCCCGCGAGCTGATGGAGGAGGCCGGCCTGACCGCCACCGCCGTCCGCTACCATTCCAGCCAGCCGTGGCCGTGGCCGTCGTCGCTGATGATGGGCCTGATCGCCGAGGTCGACAGCCAGGACGCCGCCCCCGACCAGACCGAGCTGGAGGAGGTGCGCTGGTTCACCCGTCCCGAGGCCCTGGCCCTGATCCAGGGCAAGCTCGACGGCGTCTTCGCCCCCCCGCCCCTGGCCATCGCCCACCAGCTGATCAAGGCCTGGGCGGAGGGCGAGGACTGAGCATTTTTCCCTTCTCCCCTTGCGGGAGAAGGTGGCGGCGAAGCCGACGGATGAGGGGTGCACCGGTCCTTCCGGCGGACGCCCTGCGCGGCGGCCGTCCTTCAACCCCTCATCCGACCCGCTTCGCGGGCCGCCTTCTCCCACAAGGGGAGAAGGGTAGAGGGGTTCACCCCATCAGCGTCATCAGCTCACGGATCACCATCCAGGCCAGCACCAGGCTCGAGGCGGCGAACAGGGCGAAGCGCGCCAGCACCAGATTGACGCTCACCTGCACCAGGCTGTGCAGCACCCGCAGGCCGACATAGGCCCAGGCCAGCTTCACCGCCAAATTGTCGGCGTGGCCGGCGACCTGGATGGCCAGGGCCACCGCGTAGAACACGGTCGGCTGCTCCATCAGGTGATTGTAGTTGTCGGCCGCGCCCCGCGCCCGGTCGGGCAGGATGTCCAACGATCCCGGAAAGCGCGCGTCCTGCGGCTTGAGGCCGGCCCGGCTCATGGCCGGCAGCCGCTGGACATACATCCACAGCCAGATGAGCAAGGACCAGGCCGCCAGCCCGATCACGGCGCCGATAAGCGTAAGCATGAACATCCCTCCCCGGATGGTTGTCCGGGGAGGCTAGACCGATAACGGCGTTCGGTGAAGCTTACCCTTAGGGCAAGCCTAGGTCCGATCCCGGAACGGGTCGGCCGGATAGACCCCGAGGATCTCGAACTTCTCGGAGAAGAACGACAGCTCGTCGAAGGCCAGGGCCAGGCTGCGGTCCTCGGGCCGGCCGTCGACCTCGGCGTAGAAGAAGGTGGCCGTGAAGGCCCCGCCCTCCATGTAGCTTTCCAGCTTGGTCATGTTGACGCCGTTGGTCGCGAAGCCGCCGAGCGCCTTGTAGAGCGCGGCGGGCAGGTTGCGGACCTTGAACACGAAGCTGGTCACGCAGCGGTGGGTGAACGGCGGCGGGGCGGGATTGGCGTCAGCGGTCATCACCAAGAAACGGGTGGTGTTGTGGCGCTCGTCCTCGATGTCGCGGGCCAGGATGTCGAGGCCATAGATCTCGGCGGCCAGGGCCGGGGCCACGGCGCCGCGCGTCCGATCGGGCTTTAGCGCTAGGGCCTTGGCCGCGCCGGCGGTGTCGCCGGCGGCTTCGGTGGCCACACCCAGGGCGCGCAGGCTGTTGCGGCACTGGCTGAGCGCGATCGGCATCGAGGCGACGATCTTCACGTCCTCCAGCTTGACGCCCTTATTGGCCATCAGCTGGAAGCGGATCGGCTTGAACCGCTCGCCGATGATCTTCAGGCCCGAGGCCGGCAGCAGGTGATGGACGTCGGCGACCCGACCGGCGATCGAGTTCTCGATCGGGATCATGCCCAGTTCGCAGACGCCGCTCTTGATGGCCTCGAACGCCTCCTCGAAGGTGGCGCAGGGATAGGCCTCGTAGTCGGGGAAATAGGTGCGGCAGGCCTCGTGGCTGTTGGCGCCGGGTTCGCCCTGGAAGGCGATCTTCTTCAGAGGGGTCATGCGCGGGTCCTGGGGGCGACCGGGGACACGGTCTGGGCGAAGGCGCGGGCGGCCTGCAGATCGGAAGGGTTGTCGACCGAGATCGGCGCGACCGGGGCGACGACGGCGCGGATGGTCAGACCCAGCTCCAGCGCCCGCAGCTGCTCGAGGTTCTCGCGCCGCTCCAGCGGCGAGCGCGGGGCGGCGTTGAACGCCTCCAGCGCCGCGCGGCGATAGCCGTAGATGCCGATGTGACGCCAGACCGGGTCGTCGCCATAAAGGGTGGAGCGGGTGAAATAGAGGGCGCGGCCGCTCTGGGCGTCGACCATCGAGAGCACCGCCTTGACCACGTCGGGATTGGTCCGGTCCTCGGGTCCCGCCTCGGGGGCCACCACCGTGGCGATGTCGCAGTCGTCGAAGGCCAGCAGCAGGTCGGCGCAGGCGGTCAGCACCGACGGCTGCACGAACGGCATGTCGCCTTGCAGATTGATGACCACGTCGTGCCGGCCGTCGGGGTCGAGGCTCTCCAGGGCCGCCAGGATGCGGTCGGAGCCGGACGCCAGGGCCGGGTCGGTGAGCACCGCCTGGCCGCCGGCCGCCTCCACCGCCGCGACGATCTCCGGGTCGCCCGCCGCCACCGCCACCGGGCCGATGTCGGCGGCCTGAGCCTGGCGCAGCACGCGGACGATCATCGACACGCCGTCGATGTCGGCCAGGGGCTTGCCCGGCAGGCGGGCGGCCGCCATGCGGGCGGGGATCAGGACGATAGGGTTCATGGCGTTCAACGATGCTGTCAAAACGATGCTGCCCGGTTGCGCGAGGGGCGGTAGCGTGTAAGAGACGCGAGCGCAACATAGGGCGCGCCGGGCCATGCTCGCCGCGGGATTCCAGGCTCGCCGTCGGACGGGCCGTCAAGAGGCTGATAAGTCTGAGATGAGCGACCTGACGTTCAATAAGATCGCCGGCGGCGTGCTGCTGACCGGCCTGGTTATTTTCGGTCTGCGTGAAGCGTCGGACATCGTCTTCCACAAGGAGACGCCCGAAAAGGCCGGCTATGAAATCGCCGTGGTCGAGGACGCCGCCGGCGACGACGCCGCCGCGGCCGACGTTCCGCCCGACTGGGGGACGGTGCTGCCCGCCGCCAATGTCGCGGCCGGCCAGGCGGTGACCGCCAAGTGCGCCTCGTGCCACAGCTTCGTGTCCGGCGGCCCCAACGGCACCGGTCCCGACCTGTTCGACGTCCTGGGCCGCAAGCCCGGCACCCACGGCGGCTTCGCCTATTCGGGCGCCATGACCGAATTCGGCGGCAAGCAGCCGCAGTGGGACTACGACCACCTGTATGAATTCCTCAAGGCCCCGGGCAAGTACATCCCGGGCACCAAGATGACCTTCGTCGGCCTGAAGAAGCCCGAAGATCGCATCGCGGTGATCGCCTATCTGCACAGCCTGCACCCAGGCCTGCCGATCCCGGCCCCGAAGCCGGCCGGCGCGGCTCCGGTCACCGACGCCGCGGCCCCCGCGGCCGAAGGCGCCGCCGCCACCCAGGGCG
>JAQGIN010000487.1 GCA_028291125.1 Caulobacter sp. | reverse complement strand
GCTCCTGGGCCACCAGGGCGGCGGTGCGCACCTCCTGATTGCCCAGTTCCGGATGCTCGTGGATGTCGCGGCGCCAGGCGACGACCTTGGGCTGCACGGCCTTGGCGGCGGCGGCCACCTGGGCGACGTTGGTCGCGGCGCCGGCGGGGGCGGCCAGGCCCAGGGTCGCGGTCATCAAGGCCGCCGTCGAAACCAGTCGCAACATCCGCATCGCCCCACAAAGACTTGAAGCGCGACCGTGGTGGGGCGGAGAGCGTGGGTCAAGGCAAGATCCTCCCCCTGACGCCGCTTGACGCCACGACGGGCTTTCCAAGTCCGCCCAACGGCCTAACCTTGGTCCATGACCGAGCCGCCCGACGACGCCCAGTTCGACACCCGCCAAGACGGCGAGGTTCGCGACGCCGGCGCGGGCGTGCTGCGGCCGCGCCACGCCGCCACCCTGATCATCGTCCGCCGCGACGCCGCCAAGCCGCGGCTGTTGATGGGCCGGCGCAACCGCGGCCACGCCTTCATGCCCGACAAGTGGGTGTTTCCCGGCGGCCGGGTCGAGCGCGGCGATTACGCCGCCCCCGCCGCCTCCGAACTGACGGCCGACACCGCCGCCCGGCTGGCCCAGGAGGCCCGCCACCGCAACGCCCCGTCCCTGGCCCGGGCCCTGGCCCTGGCGGCGGTGCGCGAGACCTTCGAGGAGACCGGCCTGCTGCTGGCCCGTTCGGCCCCGGCGCGGCCGGCGACCGGCGGCTGGCGGGGCTTTCTCGGCCAAGGGGCCCTGCCCGACCTGGCGGCGCTGGACTTCGTCGCCCGGGCCATCACCCCGCCCTATCGCAACCGCCGCTTCGACGCCCGGTTCCTGATGGCCGACGCCGAGGCCCTGCTCAGCCTGGAGCGGCGCGGCGACGACGGCGAGCTGGACGAGATCGCCTGGGTCGATCTCGACGAGGCCCTGGCCCTGGACCTGCCCAACATCACCCGCTTCGTGGTCCGCGAGGTCGGCCTGCGGCTGGACGCGCCCGGACGCCCGGCGCCGTTCATGCGGTTCCTGAACGGCGCGCGACGTTTGACCTATCTCTAAAGCCGCCGTTGACTTTGCGCCGGCCGTGAGTATGTTCCGCGCCTCTTGATATTTCCGGCGCGTGGGAGACCTGCGCAGACCGCAGGGATTCGATCATGGCTAAACCGGCTTCCATCAAAATCCGCCTGAACTCGACGGCGGACACCGGCTTCTTCTACGTGACCAAGAAGAACGCCCGCACCAAGACCGAGAAGATGGTGCTGAAGAAGTACGATCCGGTCATCCGCAAGCACGTCGAATTCCGCGAAGGCAAGATCAAGTAGGATCGCTTCTAGCGTCGAAATTCCGAACGCCCGGCGGAAACGCCGGGCGTTTTTGATTCTGCCTGGTCAGGGCTTTGAATCGCCTATCACCCCCGTCTCCCCGGCGAAGGCCGGGGCCCAGGTGAAACCCACGCGCCGCTCCGGATGAATCTGGGTCCCGGCCTTCGCCGGGAAGACGGAACGGGGTTGGTCGGTTGCGATGAAGAAGGCCGAGGGCCTTTAGACCCTGGGCCGCAGCGCCGCCAGCTCCACCGCCAGGGCCTCGATGCCATAGGGCTTGACCAGCAGGCGCAGGCCCTCGGCCGCCACGCTGGTGGCCGCCAGGCTGTAGCCGGTGGTCAGGATCACCGGCAGGTCGGGCCGGCGGAGCGCCACGATGCGGGCCAGGCCGATGCCGTCCAGCTCGCCGGGCATGACCATGTCGGAAAACACCAGGTCGAAGGCCGGGCCGGAGTCCAGCAGGTCGAGGGCGCTGCTCGCGGTCGGGGCCCGCCGCACCCGCCAGCCCAGCGCCTGGAACATTTCGCAGACCACGTCGCCGACATCGTCGTCGTCCTCGACGATCAGGGCCGAGCCGGCCCAGCGGCCGTCGGTCGCTTCGGCCGGGGCGGGCTGCGGCGGCGCGGCCAGCGGCTTGTTCGACCGCGGCAGGTACATCGAGATCTTGGATCCCACCCCCACCTGACTCTCGATCCGCACCTGGCCGCCCGAGGCGCGGGTGAAGCCATAGACCTGGCTGAGGCCCAGGCCGGTGCCCTTGCCGACGCCCTTGGTGGTGAAGAACGGCTCGAACACCCGGGCCACCGTCTCCGGCGGCATGCCGACGCCCTCGTCGGCGACCACCAGCCGCACATGGTCGCCCTGCAGGTCGCCCTCGGCCAGGCCGGCCAGGTTCTCGGCGGCGACGGTGATGGTTCCCCCCGACGGCATGGCGTCGCGGGCGTTCACCGCCAGGTTCAGCAGCGAGACCTCCAGCTGGCTGGGATCGATCTCCACCGGCCACAGGTCGGGGGCCAGCTTCAGGTCGATGACCACGTCCTCGCGCAGCGACCGGTCGAGCAGCAGGCGCATGCTTTCCAGCCGCGCGGTGAGATCGATGACCTCGGGGGCCAGGGGGCTGCGGCGGGCGAAGGCCAGCAACTGGCGGGTGAGGCCTGCCCCGCGGTCGACGGCCTGGCGGATGCCGTTCATCAGCTTTTCGCGCCGCCGCGGATCCTCGGTGCGGGCCAGCATGTCCAGCCCGCCGGACGCCACCATCAGCAGGTTGTTGAAATCGTGGGCGACGCCGCCGGTGAGCTGGCCCATGGCCTCCATCTTCTGGCTCTGGCGCAGGGCCTCCTCGACTCGCTCGCGCTCGGCGATCTGGAAGGCCAGGTCCTCGGCCTTCTGCCGCAGCTCGCGATTGGCCCGGTTCGACGCCGCCTGGGTCGAGCCCAGCACGCCCATCAGCAGCAGGGCCATGACCACCAGCAGGGCGGTGCCGCCGTGGCGCGAGACGCGGTCGACCAGCGGCTCGGCCCGCGCGCGCAAATAGACCGAGCCGATGGTCAGGCCCTCGTGGCGGATCGGCGCGCTGACGCTGACCCCGCCCGCCGCCATGTCGTGGCGACGGTTGGCGGGCGGCGGCGCGCCAGGGCGCGCGAAACTCGCCGCCGCCCGGCCCTCGGCGTCATAGACGGCGGCGGCCTCGACCAGCGGATTGGCGCGCAGCGCATTGACCGATTCTTGGGCGGCCTGGTCGTCGTCGAACACCAGGGCGGCGGCGAGGGTGGCGGCCAGCACCTGGGCCTGGGCCGACAGGCTGCGGTCCCGACGCTCGGCCGACAGGTGCTCGGTGAAGGCCGCCGTGAGCACGCCGGCCAGCAGCAGGGCGAAGGCGCAGATCAGCGCCAGGGTGGGGCTCCAGGGCCGCGCACGGGGGGGTTGCTCGGCCATTACTCGCCTCGCCGTCGGACGGACAGGGCCAGGGCGAGCAGGCGCGAGCTGATGATCAGCCGGTCCTCGCCCGCCGCCTGGTCGTCGATGTGGAACCGTACGCGGTTGTCGCGGATCTCGAAATGGATGACGCCGCGCACGGCCTGCTGTCGGGCGCCGTCGGTGACGGTCAGCACCGGGGCGCCGCGCACCGCGCGCAGGGCCTCGGCCACCGCGCGGCTGCTGGGCTCGGCCAGGTACAGCACATGGCAGCCGGCGGTGGCGGCGGCCGACGTCAGGCGCCGCACCACGATCGGCCGGGCCTCGCCGGCGGTCCGCGCCAGGCTGGGGCCGAATGGGTCGGGGCCGAGGACGCAGATCTGCAGGGGCGCGCCGGCGGCCGGGGCCGCGTCGCCCGGCCATTCGACGAACAGGGCGAACTTGGCCAGATAGGCGGCCTTGATGGCGTATTCGGCGGCGGCGTCGCCGGCCCAGGCGGACGGCGGCAGGGCCAGGCCGAGGACGCAGGCCGCCGCCAGCCGCCCGATGGCGGCCCTCCGGCGCGGCCTTGGCGCCTCGCTACCCACTCAATATCTCCAACTCAGGCCGACATAGACGCTGCGGGGGATCTCGTTGCGGCGCGCTTCGCTGGCCTCGGGATGGCGGTCGTGCAGCAGATTGGCGCCGCTCAGTGACAGTTCCAGCCCCTGCCGCGCCCGCCAGGCCAGCCGGGCGTCGGCCTCGACATAGCCGGGCGCGCCGACATAACCGCTGGCCTGGGAGACCGGCACGTCATCATAGGCGCGCAGGCTGAGGTCGAAGTCGACGGTGTCGTTCAGCTTCATCTGCGAGCGGGCCTTGACCCAGGCGTCGGGATCGACGCCCTCGGATTCCTGGCGGGAGACATCGAGACTGCCCGGCTTCAGCTCGAAATCCTTGTGCAGCGCCGTGAGACCGGCGCTCAGCCGCCACCAGTCGCGGACCGTGTAGTCGCCCCACAGCTCGGCGCCGTAGGTCTCGCCCTTCAGGCTGTTGCCGACATAGCCGGGAAAGGTCCCGGGCGTGATCAGGTCGTTGGTGCGCAGGTCGTCGTAGCGATTGTAGAACAGCGAGGCCGACAGCGAGACCTGGTCGAACGGTCGTCCGCGATAGCCGGCCTCGTAGGCGACCAGGGTCTCCGACTGGAAACGGCCCGGGATGGTGATCCCCGGAATGGCGAAGTCGCGCTCGATCCGCGAGGGGCTGCGCACCGCCCGCGACACCGCCGCCCACAGCAGTTGCCGGTCCGACCTTTGCCAGGCCAGGCGGACGCTGGGCAGGGCTTCGGGCTTGGTGAAGCTGTTGTCCTCGATCTTGACGCCCAGGGTCAGGGTCAGGTCGTCGCGCAGGGTGATCTGATCCTGGGCGAACAGGCTGGCGACGCTGACCTGGCGGCTGCCCGGGGTCAGCAACTGCCCGCCGCCCAGGCCCAGCAGATGGAAGTCGTCCTCGGTGACGCGATAGCCGCCGCCCCAGACCAGGGCGTGGGCGCCGCGCGCCGGCAGGGTGTGCTGCACCTGCAGATCCCAGGCGTCGACCGCGTCGAACACCAGCCGCGCCTCGCGCTGCGCCCGGTCGTAATAGGCCTGGACCTCGACCGAGCCGCCGCCGACCTGGCGGGTCCAGCGACCCAGCAGATTGCCGCCGCGTACGGAACCGGCGGCCCCCAGCGACTCGTCGATCGCACTGTCGTGGGCGTCGCCCTGCAAGGTCACGGCGTCGCGGTCGCCGGACCAGTCGGCGCGGAAGCCGACCTGGCCGCCGTCCCAGCCGTCCTTGGCGTCGGCGTCGGCCGCGGTGCGCAGATCGCCGTGCTTGAAGGCCATGCCGTAGACCCGGAACGCCGTCGCGCCCAGGCGGCCGCCGTAGCGCAGGCGGATATCGCTATCCAGCGTGCCGAGGGCCCCGCCCACCAGCATGCCCTGGGTGTCCTCGGCGCTGCGGCTGGTGACATTGATCACGCCGTTGACGGCGTTGGCGCCCCACAGGGTCCCGCCCGGCCCGCTGATCACCTCGATGCGGTCGACGTCGTCCAACAGCACGTGCTGCTGGTCCCAGTCGACGCCCGAATAGAGCGGCGTGTAGACGCTGCGGCCGTCGATCAGCACCAGCAGCTTGTTGGCCGCCTCGAAGCCGCCGAAGCCGCGGGCGGTGATCGAATAGTCCAGGGCGTCGATGCGGGCGACTTCGAGATTGGGAGCCAGGCGTAGCGCCTCGGGCAGGCTGAGCGCGCCCGAGCGGCGGATGTCGTCATTGGTGATGACATAGACCGCCGAGGCGGCGTGGTTGATGGGTTCGGCGTGCTTGGACACCGAGGTGATCTCGATCTGGCCGAGCTCCTCGATGGAGAACCGACTGAGATCGGCCTGGTCGGACAGATCGGCGCGCGCCAACGACGGCGACAGGGCCAGCAGGGCGGCGCTGGCTAGGAACGCGGCGCGGGTCCGCCGCCGAGCGACGGCGACATTGAACTGGGCTGTCAAAACGTCTCCGCGCTCAAGGTCTTCCGGGAAAGCGGCCAGTCCCCCTCGCCCCTTTCCCCTAGGACAGTTCGAACTTGGCTGCAAATTCCGCTCCGGGCCGGTAAGCTTGGCTGTGAAGGGTTTCCGGCTCCCTAAGCCGCCTTGGCGACCACGGCGTTGCGGCCCAGGGCCTTGGCCTCGTAGACCGCCTCGTCGGCCCGCTTGATCAGGGCTTCGGGGGTGTCGCCGGGGCCCAGCGTGGCCGAGACCCCCACCGAGATGGTCACCGTCAGCAGTTCGCCGCCGTGCCGCACCCTGAACGGCGAGCCGGCCACGTGGGTGCGGATGCGGTCGGCGATGCGGTGGGCGTCCTCGATCTTGGTGTCGGGCATGATGACGGTGAACTCTTCGCCGCCGTAGCGGCAGGGCAGGTCGATGGCCCGGACGTTGGAGGCCAGGCGCAGGGCGAATTCGCGCAGCACCTCGTCGCCGACGTCGTGGCCAAAGCCGTCATTGATCTTCTTGAAGTGGTCGATGTCGATCATCAGCGCCGCCACCGGCTCGCCGCCGAGCACCGAGCGGTTGACCAGGGCCGCCAACTGGCCGGCCATGTAGCGGCGGTTGTGCAGGCCAGTGAGCGGGTCGGTGACCGCCAGCTCCAGGCTGTGATCGAGGTTCTGGCGCAGATAGTCGGTGTAGCGCTTGCGCTGGATCTGGCTCTTGACCCGGGCCGACAGCTCCTGCGGGTCGATCGGCCGCGGCAGGATGTCGTTGACCCCGATCTCCAGCGCCTTGACCATCCGGGCGCGATCCTCGGGGTCGACGATGGCCAGCATCGGCAGGTGGCGGGTGGCCGGGTCGGAGCGCAGGCCGGCGGCGAAGCGCAGGCCGTCGAAGCCGCGGGCGACGGTGTTGACGATCACCAGGTCGACGGGGCCGTAGGCGGAAAGCTGGGCGACGGCCGGATCGGACTCGATCACCGGCCGATGCTGGGCGCCGAGTTCGGCCGCCACCCTCAGGGCCTGGCGGTCATGGTCGTCGACGATCAGCACCCGGCCGCCGAGCCCGTCCAGCCGGGCGGCGGCGCCGGCGATCACCCCGATGCGGCGGCCCGAGGCCTCGCGCTGGCGCAGCTCGTCAATCACCAGCTTCAGCCGGGTCAGGCTGCGCACCCGGGCCATCAGCATGACGTCGTCGATCGGCTTGGTCAGGAAGTCCGAGGCCCCGGCCTCGAGGCCGGCGATGCGGTCGGCGCGGCCGTCCAGGGCGGTGACCAGCACCACCGGGATGTGGCGGGTGGCGATGTCCTCCTTCAGGCGCTTGCACACCGTGAAGCCGTCCATGCCGGGCATCATCACGTCCAGCAGGATGATGTCGGGCAGGTCGTCGGCGGCCATGGCCAGGGCGGTGGCCCCGTCATAGGCGGCGGTGACCTGGTAGTATTCGGCCGAGAGCTTGGCCTCGAGCAGGCGGACATTGGCCTCGATGTCGTCGACGACGAGGATGCGCGCGCTCATGGACCCGCCCTAGTCCAGCAGTCGGCGGATGGTGTCGAGAAAGTGCTGCACCGAGATCGGCTTGGAAATATAGGCTTCGCAGCCGCCCTCGCGGATCCGCTCCTCATCGCCCTTCATGGCGAAGGCGGTCACCGCCACCACCGGAATGTGCGAGAGTTCGTCGTCTTCCTTCAGCCATTTGGTGACCTCCAGACCGGAAATCTCCGGCAGCTGGATGTCCATCAGGATCAGGTCCGGACGATGTTCGCGAGCGATCGCCAGGGCTTGGAGCCCCTCCCGCGTCTGGAGGGTCTCATAGCCCTGAGCCTCGAGCAGATCATGAAATAGCTTCATGTTCAGCTCGTTATCCTCCACGATGAGGACCTTCTTCGTCATCCTGACTCCGACCCTACGGTCCGTGTCGACGCATGAGGGAGTTGCGCGCCGTCTTCCTCACCTGATCGCACGAATATCCTTAAGCCCGCGCTAATCGTGTTGGACCGTCGACCCAAGACCATGGAACTCCGTCCCACCGACCTGCAGGCCTGCGCCGTCCATCCCACCGCCCCGCTGGTGATCGTCGACGTCGACGAGGTCCTGGCCCAGTTCATGCGCGGTTTCGGCCTGTTCATCGAGCGCCACGGCTTCGAACTGCGGATCGACCGCTACGCCCTGTTCCAGAACATCTACCGGCCCGGCGAGACCGAGCATGTCGACCTGATCCTCGGCAGGGGCCTGTTCGACGACTTCTTCCGCGATGGAGCCGAGGATCTGCTGCCGTCGATCGGCGCCGCCGACGCCCTGGCCGGCCTGTCGCGGCGAGCCAGCGTGGTGATTCTGACCAACGCCCCCGAACATGGCCGTCAGGCCCGGGTCCGCTGGCTGAAGACCCACGGCTTCGACTATCCGCTGGTGATCAACAGCGGCCCCAAGGGCCCGTCCGCGGCCGAGCTTTCGGCCCGCACCCGCGGGCCGGCGGCGTTCATCGACGACCTGCTGCCGCAACTCGAATCGGTGGCGCAGGCCGCGCCCGCGGTCGGCCGCTTCCAGATGGTCGCCGACGAGCGCCTGCGGCCGCTGGCGCCCTGCGATCCCATCCGCCATACCCGCATCGACGACTGGCCGGCCCTGGCGGCGGCCCTGGAGACGAGGCTGTTCCCATGATCCGCTTTGGCGTCGATTTCGGCGGCACCAAGATCGAGGCCGCCGCCCTGGACGCGCAGGGCCGCTTCGTGGCCCGGGTGCGCAAGCCCAATCCCGGATCCTACGCCGCCGCCCTCGACACGGTGCGCGCCCTGGTGCTCGACGCCGAGACCATGGCCGGGACCGGGGCGGTGCGGCTGGGTGTCGGCATGCCCGGCTCGATCTCGCCGAGCACCGGCCTGATCCGCAACGCCAACAGCACCTGGCTGAACGGCCGCCACTTCCGGGCCGACCTCGAGGCCGCCCTGGAGCGGCCCGTGCGCCTGGCCAACGACGCCAACTGCCTGGCCCTGTCCGAGGCCGCCGACGGCGTGGCGACGCCGTTCCTCCCCGAGGGCGAGGGCGTGGTGTTCGCCGCCGTCCTCGGCACCGGCTGCGGCGGCGGGATGGTGGTCGACGGCCGCATCCTGAGCGGCCGCAACGGCGTCGCCGGCGAATGGGGCCATACCCCCCTGCCCTGGGCCTCGCCGGAGGAATATCCCGGGCCGGCCTGCTGGTGCGGGCGCCAGGGCTGCCTGGAGACCTGGGTGGCGGGCCCGGCCTTCGCCCGCGACGCCGGCTTCGCCACCGGCCAGGCGGCGGTGGCCGCCGTCGAGGTCGGCGACGCCCGCGCCATCGCCGCCCTCGACCGCTATGTCGACCGACTGGGCCGGGCCCTGGCCGGGGTCTGCGACCTGATCGATCCCGATGTCATCGTGCTGGGCGGCGGGATGTCGAACGTGGCGGCCCTCTATGAGCGCCTGCCCGCCGTGATCGCCCGCCACCTGTTCTCCGACGGCTTCGACACCCCGATCCGCCCCGCCCGGCACGGCGACTCCTCGGGCGTGCGCGGCGCCGTCTGGCTGTGGCCGCCGGAGGCCTAGGTCGCCGCCATGAAGGCCCTGTGCCGCGACTGTTTCTGGACAGGAGACCACAAGGCGGCCCGCTGCCCGGCCTGCGGCTCGCCGCGCACGGTGTTCCACGAGGAGCTGGCCAGCCTGAGCATGGCCCATCTCGACTGCGACGCCTTCTACGCCTCGGTCGAGAAGCGCGACGACCCGTCCTTGCGCGACCGTCCGGTGATCGTCGGCGGCGGCAAGCGCGGCGTGGTCACCACCGCCTGCTACATCGCCCGGGTCAGCGGCGCCCGCTCGGCGATGCCGATGTACAAGGCCCTGAAGCTGTGCCCCCAGGCGGTGGTCATCAAGCCCAACTTCGCCAAGTACAAGTACGAGAGCCGGCGGATCATGGACAAGCTGGCGGCCCTGACGCCGCTGGTGCAGCCGCTGTCGCTGGACGAGGCCTGGATCGACCTGTCGGGCACCGAACGCCTGCATGGCGCGCCGCCGGCGGTGATGCTGGCGCGGCTGCAGGCGCAGATCGAGTGCGAGATCGGCCTGACCGTCTCCATCGGCCTGGCCCCCAACAAGTTCCTGGCCAAGATCGCCTCGGAGCTGGACAAGCCGCGCGGCCTGTCGGTGATCGGCGCCGCCGAGGCCGTGGCCTTCCTGGCCGCGCGCCCGGTGTCGATCCTGCCCGGGGTCGGCCCGGCCGCGGTCAAGAGCCTGGAGGCGGCGGGCCTGCGCACCGTCGGCGACATCGCCCGCGCCGACCTCAAGCTGCTGGTGTCCCAGCTGGGGGCCGGCGGCCTGCGCCTGCACCAGTTGGCCCAGGGCCGCGACTCGCGCCCGGTCGACCCCGACCAGGTGCGCAAGACGATCAGCGCCGAGACCACCTTCAACGACGACCTGCATCGCCGGGGCGACCTCGAGGACGAGCTGTGGCCGCTGTGCGAGAAGGTGGCGCGCCAGGCCCGGGCCGGCGGCGTGGCCGGCCGGGTGGCGAC
>JAQGIN010000298.1 GCA_028291125.1 Caulobacter sp. | reverse complement strand
TCCTTCAAGGTGTCGAGCACGAAGCTGGAGCGGATGTCCTTGACCCCCGGCATCTTCACCAGCCGCTTCATGGTGAAGTCGGCATAGGCGTCGAGGTCCGGGGCCACCACCCGCAGCAGGAAGTCGTAGGGCCCGGTCATCACATAGCAGCCGACCACCATCGGCTCGCGCATCACCGCCTCGCGGAAGCCCTCGGCGGCCTCTTCGCTGTGGCGGTCGACCCCGACCTCGACATAGGCCAGCACGCCGAGCCCGGCGCCGCGGCGGTCGAGCAGGGCGACATAGCCGGTGATCAAACCGGCGGCCTCCAACTGCTTGACCCGGCGCAGGCACGGGCTGGGCGACAGCCCCACCCGTTCGGCCAACTCGACATTGGTCAGCTTGCCGTCCTGCTGCAGGATCTGCAGGATCTTACGATCGGCGCGATTTAGCTTCAAGGTGACCATTCCGGCGCTTGGGTTGGCAGAATGTGGCAGGTTAGCGCGGAAAGGCGGCGGAGGACACCGCCAAAGCTTCCTTCTCCCCTTGCGGGAGAAGGAAGAAATGCTTCACGCAATCCCCTGCCCTCGCCCCTAGCCGTCTCGGCACGCCCCGGCTACGGTGCCAGGGCTTTCGCGCAACATCACCGCCGGGATCTCGCGTTCCATGATCAAGACCCTCCGCCTCGCCGCCTCGGCGCTCGCCCTGTCCCTGGCCGCCTTCGCCATCGTCCCCACCGCCCAGGCCAAGCCGTTCACCGCCAAGGACATGGCCAGTCTCGAACGGGTCAGCGATCCGCGGGTGTCGCCGGACGGGCGCTATGTGCTCTACGCCCTGCGGACCATGGACTACCCCGCCAACAAGGCCTCGACGGCGCTGTGGATCGCCGACGCCAAGGGCGGCGCGCCGCCGCGGCGGCTGGCGGCCTCGGACGGTGGGGCCAACAGCGGCCGCTGGTCGCCCGACGGCAAGGCGATCTATTTCCTCTCCGGCCGGGCCGGCGGCGTCGATCAGGTGTTCCGCACCGATCTGGCCGGCGACAAGGCCGTGCAGGTGACCAGCGGCGCGCTCGACGTCGGGGCCTTCAGGCCGGCCCCCGACGGCAAGACCCTGGTGATCGCCCAGGCGGTGTTCCCCGACTGCCCCGACCTGGCCTGCACGAGCGCGCGGCTCGAGGCCCGCAAGGCGACCAAGGCCAGCGGCCAGGTGCATGACAAGCTGTTCGTCCGCCATTGGGACACCTGGGCCGACGGCACGCGCAACCATCTGTACGCCGTCAAGCTCGACGCCAATGGCGTCGCGGCCGGCGCGCCGGTCGCCCTGATGGCCGGCTTCGACGGCGACACCCCGACCAAGCCGTTCGGCGGCGACGAGGATTTCGCCATCACCCCCGACGGCCACGACCTGGTGTTCTCGGCCAAGCTGGTCGGCCAGGACGAGGCCTGGACGACCAATTTCGACATCTGGGCGTCGCCGATGGACGGCTCGGCCCAGCCGCGCGCCATCACCGCCGCCAACAAGGCCTGGGACGCCGCCCCGGTGTTCTCGCCCGACGGCAAGTGGGCCGCCTACCGGGCCATGAAGCGCCCCGGCTTCGAGGCCGACCGTTTCGGGATCATCCTGCACGAGGAAGCCACCGGGAAGGAACGCGAGCTGGCCCCGACCTGGGACCGCTCGGCCGACGCCATCGCCTTCAGCCCCGACGGCAAGGCGATCTACGCCCTGGCGGGCGACGTCGGCCAGGCCAGGATCTTCGCCATCGACATCAAGAGCGGCAAGGTCACCGCCCTGACCGGCGACGGCCACGTCACCGCCTTCGACGTCGGGCCGCAGGGCCTGGTCTACGCCGCCGACAGCCTGAAGGGTCCGGCCCAGCTGTTCTCGCTCCCCGCCAAGGGCGGCAAGGCCACGCAGCTGACCCATGTCAACGCCGAGGCCCTGAAGGACGTCGCCTGGGGCGAGCCCGAGCAGTTCAACTTCCCGGGCTGGAACGGCGAGACGGTGCACGGCTTCGTGGTCAAGCCGGCCCGGTTCGACCCGGCCAAGAAATACCCGGTGGCCTTCCTGATCCATGGCGGGCCGCAGGGCTCGTTCAACAACGGCTGGAGCTATCGCTGGAACCCGCAGATCTACGCCAACGCCGGCTACGCGGTGGTGATGGTCGATTTCCACGGCTCCACCGGCTACGGCCAGGCCTTCACCGACGCCATCAGCCAGCACTGGGGCGACCGGCCGCTGGAGGACCTGCAGAAGGGCTGGGCCTTCGCCCTGTCCAAGTACGGCTTCCTCGACGGCGACCGGGCCTGCGCCCTGGGGGCCTCGTACGGTGGCTACATGATCAACTGGATCGCCGGGGTCTGGAACCAGCCGTGGAAGTGCCTGGTCGATCATGACGGCGTCTTCGACGCCCGCGGCATGGGCTATTCCACCGAGGAACTGTGGTTCGACGAGTGGGAGCACGGCGGCACGTTCTACGACCGCCCGGCCGACTACGAAAAGTTCAACCCGGTCAATCACGTCAAGGATTGGTCCAAGCCGATCCTGGTGATCCACGGCGGCAAGGACTACCGCATCCCCGAGACCCAAGGCCTGGGCACCTTCACCGCCGCCCAGCGCCAGGGGATACCGAGCAAGTTCGTCTACTTCCCCGACGAGAACCACTGGGTGCTGAAGGCCCAGAACTCGGTGCAGTGGCACGGCGAGGTGCTGGGCTGGCTGGACAAGTGGACGGGGAACACGCGGCCGGTGGAATAACCCCCTCAGTCGCTCCGCGACAGCTCCCCCAAGGGGGGAGGTGGCCCGGAGGGCCGGAGGGGGTCTAGACCCGCCCCGTCGCCACCGCCCAGGTGATCCGCGCCCGCTTCTCCAGCTCGCCCAGGTCCCGCCCCGCCGCATAGGGCCGGGCCAGGGCGGCGGTGGCCACCGCTGGAAAGGCCGCCACCGGCAGGGCCTTCAGCGCCGGTCGCGCCGCCTTCAACTGCGCCGCCACCCGGCGCGCCAGGTCGGTGTCGGTCCAGTCGTCCGGCAGGCGTGAGCGGCCGGCGGCCCGCAGTCGCCCCAGGCCCGCCAAGCCATAGGCCCGGGCCGCGCCCTTCACCGCATGAGGATCGACGGCCGGGTCCAGGCGCCGGGCCGCCAGCACCGCCAGGGCGCCGGCCGTGGCGTCAACATAGGCCAGCACCTGGGCCTCGCCGGCGAACGGCTCGGGGTCCAGGTCGGCCAGCCGCGCTTGCGCCATCGTCGCCAGGGCGACGGGATCGACGCCGCTCGCCGCCAACGCCAAAACCCCGGGATGCTGACGCGGCGGGGCGCCGGCCGCCAGCTCCTCCATCGCCTCGCGCCACCAGGTCAGGCGGATCTCGCCCATCAGGACGTTGGACACCCCGCCGGCCACCCGGGCCAGCTGGTAATTGAAGGCGTAGAGGGCGACGACGTCGGCCCGGGCCCTGCGGTCGGCGATGAACCGGCTGGCCAGCCAGCGGTCGGGATCCATCCGCCGCACCAGATCGTCGAGGTCGTCCGTATCGTCCATGGGCGGCGTCTAGACCGGTCCGGCGCAAAGAAAAAGGCCCGCC
>JAQGIN010000287.1 GCA_028291125.1 Caulobacter sp. | reverse complement strand
GGGTGGCGACCTTTGGCCTGTCCTACGGGGCGCATGTGCAGAGCGCCCTGGCCTGTCTGAACCCGCCGGGCCTGGCGGCGATGTTCCTGGATTCCGGCGGCTTCTCCAGCGCCTATCATTCCGGCGTCCGCCAGGGCGGGGCGTTCGAGCTGAAACAGGCGACCTGGGCCCACAAGCACGCCCTCTTGAGCCCGGCCACCGCCGCCGATCCGGCCCGCCGCGCGGCGCTGGAGGCCCAGGACCTCAAGGCCTGGTTCCGGCGCATGCCGTGGTCGGAGGGCGACTCGCCGCTGACCGCCGCGCCGGAATACGAGAAGTACCTGCTCGAGCAGTGGCGCAACGGCCTGTTCGGCCCCTATTGGCGGCAGCTGGGGATTTACGCCCGCGGCTATTACGACGCCTATGCCGACGTGCCGATGGTGCATATGAGCAGTTGGTTCGACCCCTACGCCGTCACCGCCGCCGAGAACTATCTGGGCTTGTCGGCGCGCAAGGCCGCGCCGGTCAAGCTGGTGCTGGGTCCCTGGACCCATGGCCAGCGCTCGGTGACCCACGCCGGCGACGTCGATTTCGGGCCCGACGCCGCCCTCGACGGGGCGCTGGCCGCCGACTATGTCGCCCTGCGCCTAGCCTGGTTCGACGCCGCCCTGAAGGGCGGGCCCGACCCGCTGCCGCCGGTCAAGCTGTTCGTCATGGGCGGCGGCTCGGGCCGCAAGACCGCCGAGGGCCGGCTGGACCATGGCGGCCGCTGGCGCGACGAGACCGCCTGGCCGCCGCCCGCCGCGCGGACCACCGACTTCTTCCTCGACGCCGCCGGCGGTCTGTCGCCCGCTCCGCCGACGGACGATAAGGCCTATCTCGCCTACAGCCACGACCCGCGCCACCCCGTCCCGACCATCGGCGGGGCCATCGCCTCGGGGGCGCCGGTGATGGAGGCCGGGGCCTTCGACCAGCGCGAGGGCCCGGGCGTGTTCGGCTGCGAGCCGCCCTATCGGGCCCTGGCCGAGCGCGACGACATGCTGGTGTTCCAGACCCCGCCGTTGGCGGCCGATGTCGAGGTGGTCGGGCCGGTCAGCGTCGAGCTGTGGATCGCCTCGGACTGCGTCGACACCGACTTCACCGTCAAGCTGATCGATGTCCATCCGCCGTCGGACGACTATCCCGAGGGCTTCGCGATGAACCTCAGCCACGGCATCCTGCGAACCCGCTATCGCGAGAGCTTCGAGCACGAGATGCGCCTCAGCTTCGGCGAGATCTGCAAGATCACCATCGAGGCCTTCCCGACCGCCAACCTGTTCCTCGCCGGCCACCGCATCCGGCTCGACGTCGCCTCGAGCAATTTCCCGCATTTCGACGTCAATCCCAATTCCGGCGAACCGGAAGGCCGCGGCCGCACTCCCAAGATCGCGCGAAATCGCGTCTATATGGACCGTACGCGGTCGTCGCGGTTGCGGCTGCCGATCCTGGAGCCGTAGCCGCCAAGGCCAGGGAGCGGTCGATGAAGCTGAACCTGCGCAGCCTGGAGGCGTTCCGCGAGACCATGCTCAGTGGCTCGGCCACCGCCGCCGCCGCCCGCATGGGCCTGACCCAGCCGGCCGTCAGCCGGCTGATCGCCCAGCTGGAGCAGGACGCCGGCTTCGAGCTGTTCTACCGCGAGAAGGGCCGCCTGACCCCGACCCCCGAGGCCCTGATGCTGTACGAGGACGTCGACCTGGCGTTCGGCGGGCTGGAGCGCATCGACACCCTGGTGCGCGACATCGCCAGCTTCAACGCCGGCGCCTTGCGCATCGTCGCCCCGCCCAGCCTGTCGGAGGGGGTGCTGTCGAGCATCCTCACCCGCTTCCTCGGCCGCTTTCCCAAGGTGCGGGTGACCATCGATTCGCGCAGCACCGAGACGGCCAAGATGATGGTCGCCAACCGCACCGCCGACTGCGGCTTCGCCAAGCTGCCGCTCAATCGCGGCGACATCTCCACCGAGCTGCTGTCCTCGAGCGAGACGGTCTGCGTGATGCTGAAGGACAACCCGCTGGCCCGCCATCCGGTGCTGACCCCGGAGCTGCTGCGCGATGAACCGCTGGTTCTGCTCGGCTACGGTACCTGGTCGCGGCGGCAGATCGACGACGCCTTCAAGGCCCGCGGCGTGCGCCCCGACGTCAAGCTGGAGACCCACACGGTCGGCTCGGCCTGCGCCTTCGCCGGCAAGGGCCTGGGCGTGGCCATCGTCAACGAGCTGATGGCCCGCAACTTCCTGCGCGACGACACGGTGATGCGGGTTTTCCAGCCGCGGATCCTGCACGAGTATGTGTTCATGACCTCGGCCCTGGCGCCAATGAACCGCCTGGCCGCCGCCTTGCTCGAGGACGCCAAGGCCTATTTCGCTCAATGGCCGGCCGAAGCGCCCTAAGCTATTTCGGCAGCCAGACCTTGACCGTCTCGCAGCGCGCCTGGCCCAGCTTGGTCGGGCAAAAGCCGGTCTGGTCGGAGCCGGCGTGCAGGACGATCCAGCGGTCGCGATCGCATTGCGCCCAGACCTCCTTGAAGTCCGGCCGGCCATCCTCGCCGAACACCGGCGCGCCCTCGACGGTGTAGAAGCGGACCATGCCGCTGAGGCCGCCGAAGCTGCCGAAGCCGTTGACCAGGCCGCAGATCCGGCCCGTGCGAGTGGCCCAGACGGCGCCCAGCTCCGGGGGATTGGCCTGTTTCAGCCGGGCGACCAGCCTGGCCTGAACCGCGATCCAGCGCGCCTCCATTCCGGGCCGAGCGGCGGCCGTCGCGGCGGCGGAGATCTCGGGCAACGGCCCGGCTTCCTTCTCAACCCGCGACAGGTCGGCGACGAGGACGGCCACGCCGGCCACCATCAGGCCGACGAAGCCGAAGCTGATCAGCCGAAGCCGCAGGGCGAGGCGGCGACGCCGGGGCGCGCCTTGGGACGAGGCTGACGACATGGCGCGGCGGTCCCCGTTTCAGCCAACCCAGGCGTGGCGGTCGCCAGACCTAGTGGACGATGTCGACCAGGATGGTCAGCGGGATCGAGGGCTTGGGCAGCGGCGGTTGCCGCGCCGGCTGCAGGCTCCAGGCCAGGCTGGCGGCCAGCACGGCTGCGGTCCCGACGATCAGGGCGCCGGCCGAGGCCGCCGAGGCCCGGGCCGGGCCGCGGGCCAGGCTGACGACCCGGTGTTCGAGCGGGTGGGCCGAGGTCGCCCAGGCGCAGCCCAGGCGGGGAGCGGGGCTAAGGGTCTGGGCCTTGAGCAGCGCCTCGGCATAGGCGCGTCGCTGGCTGGGCCGGGCCGCCACCACCCGCGCGTCGCAGGCCATTTCCTGGTCCAGGCGCAGGCGCTCACCCGCCCAATAGGCGATGGGGTTGAACCAGTTCAGCGCCTGGAACAGCACCGCCAGGGCGTTGATGCGGCTGTCCTGGCCGTTGATGTGGGTGCGCTCGTGCAGCCGGATCAGGGCCCGCTCGGTGTCGCTGAAGCGATTGGCGAAGTCCCGGGGAAAGACCGTTCGCGGGGCGAACACACCGACCACGGCCGGGCCGGCCACGCCCTGGGCGGCCCGGCGCAGGAACAGGGCCTGGCCGATGACGGCCAGCGCCAGGAAGATCGCGGCGCCGCCCAGCCACAGGGCGAGCAGGGTCGGGGCGTAAGGGGTCAGATCGACGGGCGCGGGTCCGCCCGTCGCGGCGGCCGGCAGCAGCCGCGCCGGCAGCAAGGCTCCCAGGGTCGCGAACGGGACGGCCAGCCACAGGGCGTAGGCGGCCGGCGCGCCGCACCAGCGGGCGACGGGGCCGCGCAGCGCCAGAACGGCCAGGGCCGCGAAGCTGCAGGTCAGGCTGGTGCGCAGCAGAACGTGGAGGATTTCAAGCGTCATCGCCCAGCTCCTCGACCAGCCGCTTGAGTCGGGCCTTGTCGGCGGGGCTCAACTTGCGGCGTTCGGCGAAATGCGAGACCAGCGGCGACAGGTCGCCGCCGAACAATCGGTCCAGCAGGTCCTGGCTTTCGGCTTCCAGATAGTCGCCGCGCCCCACCAGCGGGCGGTAGCCGTGCCGGCCTTCGAGGCGCTCCGAGGCGATGGCCTTCTTGCGCAGCAGGCGGTTGATCAGGGTCTTGATCGTGGCGTCGCCCCAGGCCTGGCGGCCGCGGACGTCGGCCAGCAGGGCCTCGGTCGTCAACGGGCTCTGGCGCCAAAGGGCGTCCATGACCTGGCTCTCGGCTTCGGTGATGCGCATGGTATTACACCTGTAGACAAAGTTGAACCTACGGCATGGTCTGGCGAAGTCAAGCCGCCCGAAGGCTTGCGGACTACATACGTAAATGCAAACTGCCGGCACGATATCGCGTGGAGGCAGGGTGGTCAGGATTCGATCGGCGGCGGCTCTGTTGACCAGCCTGATGTGGCTTTGCGCCTGCCATGAGAACGGCGCGGTCGAACGCCAGCCTCCGCCGGCGGCCGAGCCGCCCAGCCTGTGGTCGATCGCCGTGGTCGAGCGGGGCGACGAGCCTGAGGCGGCGCCCACCAAGGTGACGATCTGCGCCGACGCCGCCGTGCGGGCCGGCTTTCAGGCGCCGCTGCCGGTGACCGACGGCCAGGCCTGCGAACTGACCGGGCCGGTCGGGGTGTCGCGCGACCGCGTCCGGATGTTGTGCGATTTCGACGGCCGCTCTTTCTACGTCCAGGCCTTCATCCG
>JAQGIN010000284.1 GCA_028291125.1 Caulobacter sp. | reverse complement strand
CCAATGTCGTCCTGCGGCGCGGCGCCAGCCTGCCGGAGATCGCCGCCAGCCTCGAGACCGGCGGGGCGATCCGCTCGTCCTCGATCTTCATGACCGCCGCCAAGCTGACCGGCGCGGCCCGGGCCCTGAAGGCCGGCGAATACGAGTTTCCCAGCCGCGCCTCGATGGCCTCGGTGCTGGATGCGATCCGCCACGGCCGCATCGTCCGTCACATGATCACCATTCCCGAGGGCCTGACCTCGGACATGGCCGTCGACATTCTGCAGGCCTCGCCGGTGCTGGTCGGCGACGCTCCGACCCCGCCCGAGGGCGCCATCCTGCCCGAGACCTACGAGGTCGAGCGCGGCGAGGACCGCGCCGCCGTGCTGCGGCGGATGATGGACGACCACGACAAGCTGCTGCGCCAGCTGTGGGCCAGCCGCCAGCCGGGCCTGCCGTTCTCGACCCCGGAGGAGGCCGTCACCCTGGCCTCGATCGTCGAGAAGGAGACCGGCCTGGCCGCCGAGCGCCCCCGCGTGGCGGCGGTGTTCGTCAACCGCCTGCGGGCCGGCATGCGCCTGGGCTCGGACCCGACCATCATCTACGGCCTGACCCGGGGCCGGCCGCTGGGTCGCGGCATCCTGCTGTCGGAGCTGCAGACGCCGACGCCGTACAACACCTATCTGATCGACGGCCTGCCGCCGACGCCGATCGCCAATCCCGGCCGCGCCGCCCTGGCCGCCGTGCTGGACCCGCCGCGCACGCAGGAGCTCTATTTCGTCGCCGACGGCTCGGGCGGCCACGTGTTCGCCAAGACCTACGAAGAGCACGCGCGCAATGTCGCCCGCTGGCGCCAGGTCGAGCGCCAGCGCGCCGCGGGAGGGAACTAGCCATGGCCTTGTCCGGCATGACCGGCTTCGCCCGCGCCGAGGGGGCTTATGGCCCCTGGAGCTGGGCGGTCGAGGCGCGCAGCGTCAACGGCCGCAATCTGGAGACCCGCTTTCGCGGCCCGCCGGGCTTCGACGCCCTCGAACGGGTCGCCAAGGACGGGGCCCAGGCCCGCTTCCAGCGCGGCCAGCTGACCGTCAACCTGCAGGCCAAGCGCGAGGAGGCGGCCGGCCAGGGCCAGGTCAATATCGAGGTGCTGGAGCGCTATCTGAAGGCCGGCGAGCCCTATGTCGCCACCGGCCTTGTCGCCAAGCCCAGCCTCGACGGCCTGCTGGCCCTGCGCGGGGTCATCGAGGCCCGCGACGAGATCGACGACCCCGAGACCCGCGCCGCCGTCGAGGTGGCCATGGCGGCCTCGCTCAATCAGGCCCTGGACGGGCTGAAGGCGGCGCGGCTGGAGGAGGGCGCGGCCCTGGCTCCGATCCTGGCCGGCCAGGTCGAGACCATCGAAGCCCTGACCGCCCAGGGCGGGGCCGCTGCGGCCGGCCAGCCGGCCGTGCTCAAGGAGCGCTTCGCCCGCCGGATGGCCGAGCTGCTGAGCGAAGGCGCGAGCGAGGAGCGCATCGTCCAGGAGGCCGCCGCCCAGGCGGTCAAGGCCGACGTCCGCGAGGAGCTCGATCGCCTGGCCAGCCACGTCGCCGGCGCCCGCGCCCTGCTGAACGGCGAGGCCGCCGCCGGCCGCCGGCTGGACTTCCTGAGCCAGGAGTTCATGCGCGAGGCCAACACCCTGTGCTCGAAATCCACCCTCAGCGCCCTGACCGGCGTCGGCCTCGAGCTCAAGGCCACCATCGAGCAGTTCCGCGAGCAGGTGCAGAATGTCGAATAAGCCCGATCACAAGACCCGGGGCCTGCTGCTGATGGTCGTCGCCCCGTCCGGGGTGGGCAAGACCTCGCTGACCCGCCGCCTGGTCGCCGATCACAACGACCTGCACCTGTCGATCAGCGCCACCACCCGCGAGCCGCGTCCCGGCGAGCACGAGGGCCGCGACTACCACTTCGTCGGCCGGCCGGAATTCGACTCCATGGTCGAGGCCGACGCCTTCCTCGAATGGGCCGAGGTCTACGGCAACCGCTACGGCAGCCCGCGGGCCCCGATCATGGAGGCCCTGGACCGTGGCGAGAGCGTGCTGTTCGACATCGACTTCCAGGGAGCGATGAAGATCTGCGACCAGGCCGCCGCCGACTGCGTACTGGTCTATATCCTGCCGCCGTCCCTGGCCGAGATGAGCCGCCGGCTGCACGCCCGCAGCCAGGATTCCGAGGACGTCATCTACCAGCGCCTGGCGCGGGCCAAGGAGGAGATCGTCGCCTACGAGACCTTCGACTACGTGATCCTCAACGACGATTTCGACCGCGCCTATTCCGACCTGGCCCACATCTACCACGCCGAACGCCTGAAACGGGCCCGCAACACCTGGCTGGGCCCGTTCGTGCACGAACTGCTGGGGGAAGACGTCTGAGCGTTTCCCGCCGACGCGATATCCTTTAGCCCATCATCCCCGCTTTCGCGGGGATGATGAAGAATGGGGCGGGCGGGGCGCTACCCCACCGCCTCGTCCACCGACCGCCCGGCCAGCCACAGGGCCAAGTTCCGCACATAGCGCCGCGTCGACGCCAGGCCCTCGGGCGAGCGCAGCATGGCGTCGCCCGGCGGCTCGGTGACGAAGCTCGGCGCGCCCACGCGCGGGTCCCAGTTGTAGTCGGCGAAATGGTGGAAGGTGGACTGGCCAGGGCCGGGCCGCCGTCGGCCGAGGGCTCGAAGGCCACCGCCAGGTTGAAGGTCGCGCCGGTCGCCTGGCTGACCCCGGTGGCGATCACCCGGGCGGTGTCGTCGGCCGGCGGCTTGCCGACCGCGCCCTCGTGCGGGTGCGACGGCAGGTGGGCGATCACCCCGTTCGGCCCCTCCGGGTCGCTCAGCACCGGATGCCGCGGCCCGACCGGGGTCACCGCCTGGAAGTCGCCATTGGCCCCGGAATGGTAGTTCGGCCACAGGATCTGCGGGGTTTCGGTGTCGTCGGGCCGTCGTCGCACCTCGTCCGGCTCGGGATTGGTCGAATGGAAGTGATGGGCCAGGCCCACCCCGCCCAGGGTGCAGACCGAGCTGCCCAGGTCCATGTGGTCGCGGGTGACCATCAGGCCGCCCCCGCGGGCCCGGAATTTCGACACCCCGGCGCAGTCCTCGGGGGTCAGGCCGTCGCCGACATCGACGGCGAACAGCCACAGCTGGTCGAAGTCCGACTCGTCGAGGGCCGACAGCACGGAATCGGGCGCGCCCGGCGGGTCGCGGTCGCGGGCGGTGACCTGGAAGGCCGGCCGGCCGTCGGCGCCCGTCAGCCCGGCCAGATAGGCGCGCAGCAGGTCGAAGCGGCCGATCGACCAGTCGTCGGCCGTGGGCGGGATGGTGGTCTGCAGCAAAATCCGGGTCGGCTGACTCATGGCGCTCTTCCAAGCCTGGGGGACGAGCGCCACTATATCGCCAATTCGTTCGCCCCAAGGCGGGCGCGCAGCGAGGTCGCCGATGACGAGCCGAACCGAAACCCTGTCGATCGGCCTGGTGGCCCACGACGACCGCAAGGCGATGCTGGTCGACTGGAGCGAGCGCCACCGCGGCTTTCTGGCCCGCCACCGCCTGTTCGCCACCGGCACCACCGGCGGCCGCGTCCTCGAACGCCTGCCCGAACTGGACCTGATCCGGCTGATGAGCGGCCCGCTGGGCGGCGACCTGCAGCTGGGGGCGATGATCGCCGAGGGCCGGCTGAACGTGCTGATCTTCTTCGTCGACCCGCTGTCGCCGCAGCCGCACGACGTCGACATCAAGGCCCTGATCCGCATGGCGACGCTGGCCGACATCCCGCTGGCCTGCAAC
>JAQGIN010000483.1 GCA_028291125.1 Caulobacter sp. | reverse complement strand
GTGCCCGAGCCGGTGCAGGGGGCGTCGACGAACACCACGTCCAGCTTGCCTTCCAGGCCCTTCAGCGGCTCGCCCTCGACCGGCGAGCGGATCTGCAGGTTGCGCACCCCGGCCCGCTGGCCGCGGCGGATGGTGTCGGCCAGGCGGCGGGCGTCGCTGTCATGGGCGTAGATCTGACCCGAATTGCCCATGGCCGCGGCCAGGGCCAGGGTCTTGCCGCCGCCGCCGGCGCAGAAGTCCAGCACCTGCTTGCCCTTGACCTCGCCGGCGCAGGCCGCCGCGATCTGCGAGCCGAGATCCTGGACCTCGAACCAACCCTTGGAGAAGGCCGGGATGGTCTCGACCGAGCCCGAGCGCTCGCTGGCCTCGGGAGCCGGGATGCGCATCGCCGTCTCCAGCGGCTCCATGTGTTCGGCGCCCAGCGGCGCTAGCGCCTTCAGCGCCCGCACCGGATCGGTCTTCAGGGTGTTGACCCGCAGGTCGATCGGGGCGCGGCGCGACAGGGCGGCCCCCTCCTCCGCCCGGGTCTCGCCCAGGGCGCGGAGCAGATAGGGATCGAGCCAGTCGGGATAGTCGCCGCGCACGGCGTCGGAGGCCTCGGCCAAGGCCCGGGGCGCGGTCAGGCGTTCCAGCTCGGCGGCGGTCAGCTCGCCCGGGCCGTGCTCCTCGGCGCAGGCCTCGGAGACGCGTTCAGGCGTCCAGGCCCAGACATGGGCCAGCGCCGCCAGAACGGTGGCGCGGGGGCTGTCCTCGCCCATCATCCAGCCCAGCGAGCGCTTGCGGCGCAGGACGTCGAGCACCAGGCCCGAGACGAAGGCGCGGTCCTTGGAGCCGGCGTAGCGGGCGCTCTCGCCCCAGCGCTTCAGCGCCATCTTCACGGGAAAGTGCCGCGCCTCGATCTCGGTGAGCACCTCGATCGCCGCTGAAAGTCGTCCGCCGTCTCGCATGTCTTAGATCACCAGGGCCGCGAGGATCATGCCCAGGCCGATCATCGAGATCAGCCAAACCAGCGTGCGCACGACCGGCACGCCAAAAGCGTAGAGGGGAATATAGACCGCCCGCGCGGCCACATAGAGGCCGGCGCCGACGGCGGTGAGAAGTCCGAGCTTGCCGCCGACCACGGCGACCAGCACGGCCGCCGCGAACAGTGGGAAGGTCTCGCGATAGTTGGCGAAGGCCCGCGACAGCCGGCCGGCCATGCCGGTCAGCGGCCGCGGCTCGTCGCGGGGCCCGACATTCCACTTCAGACCATATTGCGGCTGCGCCGCGGCGCTGGCCCACACCAGGTGGACCAGGCCGAGGACGATGGCCGCGATCAGAAGCTTCAGTTCGAGGTCCATGGCCTAGACCGCGCTGGGATAGTTGGGGGCCTCGCGGGTGATCATCACGTCGTGGACGTGGCTTTCCCTCAGACCCGCCCCGGTGATGCGCACGAACCGCGCCCGCTTCTGGAACTCGTCGATGGTCGGAGCCCCGACATAGCCCATGGCCGCCCGCAGGCCGCCGACCAGCTGGTGGATCACCGGCGCGATCGGACCCTTGAAAGGCGTTTGCCCTTCAATGCCTTCCGGCACCAACTTGAAGCTGTCGGTGATGTCCTTCTGGAAGTAGCGGTCGGCCGAGCCGCGGGCCATGGCCCCCACCGAGCCCATGCCGCGATAGGTCTTGTACGACCGGCCCTGGTAGAGGAACACCTCGCCGGGCGCCTCCTCGGTGCCGGCGAACATCGAGCCCATCATCGCGGTCGAGGCGCCGATGGCGATGGCCTTGGCCAGATCGCCGGAATATTTGATGCCGCCGTCGGCGATCACCGGCACGCCGCTGTCGCGGGCGGCGCGGACCGCCTCGGCGATGGCGGTCAGTTGCGGCACCCCGACCCCGGCGACGATCCGCGTGGTGCAGATCGAGCCCGGCCCGATGCCGACCTTGACCGCGTCGGCCCCGGCGTCGATCAGGCTGCGGGCGGCGTCATAGGTGGCGATGTTGCCGGCCACCACCTGCACGCGGTTGGTCTCGCGCTTCAGCCGGGCCACGGCCTGGGCGACCTGGCTGGAGTGGCCGTGGGCGGTGTCGATCACCACCACGTCGACCCCGGCCTCGACCAGGCCCATCGACCGTTCGAAGCCGGCGTCGCCAACCGTCGAGGCGGCGCCGACCAGCAGCCGGCCCTTGTCGTCCTTGGCCGCCAGCGGGTGGGCCTGGGCCTTTTCGATGTCCTTGACGGTGATCAGGCCGACGGCGCGATAGCCGTCGTCGACGACGATCAGCCGCTCGATCTTGTGGCGGCGCAGCAGGTCGCGGGCCACGACCGGATCGACGCCCTCGCGGACGGTGATCAGGTTTTCGTGGGTCATCAGCTGCGAGGCCGGGACCTTGGGGTCGCCCTCGAAGCGCATGTCGCGATTGGTCAGGATGCCGACCAGCTTGCCGCTCTTGGGCTCGACCACCGGGAAGCCGGAGATCTTGCGCCGGGCGGTGATCTCGCGGATCTCGGCCAGGGTGGTGTTGGGGTTGATGGTCAGCGGATTGATGACCATGCCGCTTTCGTAGCGTTTCACCTCGCGGACATGGTCGCCCTGCTCGTCCACCGTCATATTGCGGTGCAGGATGCCCATGCCTCCGGCCTGGGCCATGGCGATGGCGAGCCGGCTTTCAGTGACGGTGTCCATGGCCGCGGACACGAGCGGGATATTCAGACTGATTTCACGCGTGAACCGGGTTTCGGTCGTCACCTCTGTCGGCATGACGTCGGATGGACCGGGTTCGAGCAAAACGTCGTCGAAGGTGAGCCCTTCGCGAATCTCCATTGGAGTCTCCATTTTGCGAGCCGCGTATAGCGAGAGGGGGCGGTGTTGTCGAGGATCAGCTGGCGGTTTGACC
>JAQGIN010000253.1 GCA_028291125.1 Caulobacter sp. | reverse complement strand
AGCATGACGTCGCGCCCCCACAGCCGCGACAGGGCCAGGCCGAGGACGCGGAGGATTTCCTGGAGCCAGTGGATGGGATCGAGATCGAGGTCTCGCCAACGAATAGGTTCGGGCGGGGTTTGCATCGCCGGGAACCTGCCCGCGCCCGTCCCTTGACGCAAGCGTGGGCTTGAACGGCAAAGCGCGCCGCCTCGGGGGAGGCGGCGCGCCCTACTGAAATGTCCGGCCGTCACATCGAGGGACGGGAAGCGCGGCGGCCGGTCACGATCCCAAACTACGACCCCGGGGCTGAACCGCGGCTGAACGCGATTGGCAGGTTTTGGGCGGCTAGAAATGGAACTTGGGATGCCGCCCTCGTCCTTCGACAAGCTCAGGATGAGGGCGAATGGAGCGTCGGTAGAAATCCTCATCCTGAGCTTGTCGAAGGACGAGGGTTTCGGGCCAAGACGCGGCCGCTACAGCGCGCCCTCGCCTTTCAGCGCTTCGATGGCTTCCGGACTGAAGCCCCAGTCGGCCAAGGCCCGGTCATTGTCGGCCCCGATCCTCGGCGGCGGGCCCTGGATCTGGCCCGGCGTGGCCGAGAATCGCGGGGCCGGGGCCGGTTGCACGACGCCGGCCACCTCGACGAAGGTCTGGCGGGCGGCGTTGTGCGGATGGCCGGGCGCCTCGTCCATGTTCAGCACCGGGGCGAAACAGACGTCGGTGCCGTCCATCAGGGCGCACCATTCCGGCCGGGTCTTGGTGGCGATCACCGCCGCCAGCTTGTCGTGCAGCTCGGGCCAGTCGTCGCGGCTCATCTGGCTCTGGAACTGCGGATCGGTGATCCCGGTCTTCTCCAGCAGCAGCCGGTAGAACTGCGGCTCGATCGAGCCGATCGACACCCACAGCCCATCGCCACACTGGTAGGTGTCGTAGAAGTGGGCCCCGCCGTCGAGCAGGTTGCCGCGGCGGCCGCCGCCCCACATGCCGCCAGCCTTCAAGCCGTAGAACATCGCCATCAACGAGGCGGCCCCGTCGCTCATCGCGCAGTCGATCACCTGGCCCTGGCCGGTCTGGCGGGCGTGGATCACCCCGGCCAGCAGGCCAAAGGCCAGATAGAGCGCCCCGCCGCCGAAATCGCCGACCAGGTTCAGCGGCGGCGCCGGCTTGTCGGCCGTGCCGATGGCGTCCAGCGCCCCGCTGATGGCGATGTAGTTCATGTCGTGGCCGGCGGCCTTGGCGTAGGGGCCGGTCTGGCCCCAGCCGGTCATCCGGCCGTAGACCAGCCGCGGATTGCGGGCCAGGGCGAGGTCGGGCCCCAGGCCCAGCCGCTCCATCACCCCCGGGCGGAAGCCCTCGAACACCGCGTCGGCGGTCTCCATCAGCGCCAGGCAGGCCTCGACCGCGGCCGGCGACTTCAGATCCAGCGCCACCGAGCGGCGGCCGCGGGCGGTGACGTCGGCCGGCGAGCCCCGCCCCTGGCCCTTGCGGTCGATGCGGACCACGTCGGCCCCAAGGTCCGACAGCAGCATGCCGCAGAACGGGCCCGGTCCGATGCCGGCGAACTCCAGCACCTTCAACCCCGAAAGCGGTCCCTGTCGCATGGCGTCCTCCCTGACGTCTCGAGGCGACTAGAACGACCTGACGCTCGGTCAGGCAAGGGCCCATGGCGGCGTGGCGCCTCACAGGGTCCGCCCTCGTCCTTCGACAAGCTCAGGATGAGGGCGACTTCAAGGGCGGTCGAATTCAAAAACCTCATCCTGAGCTTGCCGAAGGAGAGGCTTTCGCACCCCGGCTCCTACAGCGACTGCCCGTCATCGACCGTGATCAGCGTCCCGGTGATCCCGCGCGCCGCCGGCCCGGCCAGCATCAGCAGGGCGGCGTCGAGGTCGGACGGCTCCAGCAGGCGGCGGCGCGGAAAGCCCTTGATCTGCTTCTGACCGCCCTCGCCGGCGAACCAGTCGGCGTTGATCTCGGTCTCGATATAGCCGGGGCAGAGGGCGTTGACGGCGATCTGGTGGCGAGCCCATTCGCGGCCCAGGGCCTTGGTGAGCATCGCCACCGCCGCCTTGGAGGCGCAATAGGCCGACAGGCCGGGCAACACGGTGTGGGCGGCGATCGAGGCGATGTTGACGATCCGCGCCCGGTCCGCCGCCGCCTCACCGCTGGCGATCATCCGCCGGGCCGCCTCGCGGGCCGCGAAGAACACGCCGCGGACATTGACGTCCATCGTACGGTCGAAATCCTCGATCGCGATCTCCAGGGCCATGCCCTCGCCGCCGACCCCGGCGTTGTTGACCAGGATCGAGATCGGCCCGAGTTGCGCCTCCACCTGATCGAGGGCCGGGCCGATGGCCGCGGCGTCGGCGACGTCCAGCGGCACGGCGAAGGCGCGGCCGCCGGCCGCTTCGATGGCGCCCACCTGGGTGGCCAGACGGTCGGTGCGGCGAGCCGCCAGGGCGACGCTGGCCCCGGCGGCCGACAGCACGCCGGCGAAGTGGGCGCCCAGCCCGCTGGACGCTCCGGTGACCACCGCCACTCGTCCCCGCAAGGGTTTGTTCATGCGCCGTTTTCCCGGTTCTGCTGGCGATGCGGCCTATGCCCCGCCCCCGCCTCTGTTATGGTGCGGCGTCGAATCTAGACGGCGGGGGGCCCTCTAGCCAAGACGAGTTTCGGAAGGAGTGAGTGTGTCGGTGAACGCCCGGATCCTGATCGTGGCGCGGGACGACGCGCGCGTGGGACCGCTGTCCGAGGGGCTCGACCGCCTCGGCTGGCGCACCATCACAGCGCGCGGTCCCTATGCGGCGCTCGCGGCGCTCGGCGACCTGTCGATCGACGCGGTGATCATGGATCTCGACAGCGCCGGGGCCGACGCCGCCGACCTGGCCCGCCGGCTGAAGGCGGCGGTGGCCCCGCGGCGGCTGCCGGTGATCGCCATCGGCGAGCCCGCCAGCCATCCGCCGGTCGACGCCTTCGACCTGACCCTGGCGCCGCCGCTGCATCCGTCCCAGGCGGTGCTGCGGCTGGAGGCCCTGGTGCGCACGGCGGTGTCGGAGGAGGAGTTCGAGTTGCGGCTCGAAACCTTCGGCGATCACGGCCGCCGCATGGACCTGCCCGAGCCCCTGCCCTCGCCGTTCCGCATCCTGGCGATCGGCGAGCCGGCCCCGCAGTTCCTGGCCCTATCCAACGCCCTGACCCGCAGCGGCGCCGACGTGGTCGGGGCCTTCACCGCCTACACCGCCTTCGACTATCTGCACGAGCGCCAGTTCGACGCCGTGGTGCTGTGGGCCGGCGACAACCAGCAGGAGGCGCTGTCGATCGCCGCCGGCATGCGCCGCAACACCCGCCTCTATCACATCCCGGCCCTGCTCTATCTGAAGGCCCAGAGCCCGGTGACCACCACCGAGGCCTTCCATCGCGGGGTGTCCGACGTCGCCTCGCCCGAAAGCCCGGAGGCCGACACCGCCCGGCGGGTGCTGGAGCTGGCCCGCAGCTATCGCCGCGGCGAGTCGATCCGCGGGGCCCTGGAGAAGGCCCGCAGCTCGGGCCTGATGGACCCGGCCACCGGCCTGTTCACCCGCGACCTGTTCGCCGCCCACCTGGTGCGCCTGGCCGGGGCCGCCAAGGTCCGCGCCCGGCCGCTGTCGATCTGCGTGCTGCGCATCGCCGACAAGCCCGACGTGATCTGGGCCCGCGGCAACGGCTGGCTCGACCGGGCCATCCCGCAGATCGGCTCGATGGTGGGCCGGCTGGTGCGGGTCGAGGACACCGCCGCCCGCCTGGCCCCCGAGGTGTTCGCCCTGGCCCTGCCGGCCACCGACGCCCACGCCGCCCGCGCCGCCGCCGAGCGCATCGCCGCGGTGATCGGCTGCACCGCCTTCGACGCCGGCGACGACCGCCCGCCGTTCGTCTGCGAATTTGACATCGGCGTCGCGCAGGTCGATTCCGAGAGCGGCGCGGTCAAGGCCCTGGAACGCGCCGCCGCCCGCGCCCTGCAGCGCGAGGCCAGCTAGAGGAGCGCCGCATGACCCGCCCGCTCGCCATCGACCTGGTCGCCGATGTCGTCTGTCCCTGGTGCTATCTCGGCTGGCGACGCTTGAAGACCGCCCTGGCGGCGCGGCCGAACGTCGACGGGCGGATCACCTGGCGGGCCTATCAGCTGGACCCGAGCCTTCCCGAGGAGGGCGTTGACCGCAAAGCCTATATGGCCGCCAAGTTCAAGGACCCGGCCCGGCTCAAGGCGGCGCACGACGCCCTGGTC
>JAQGIN010000216.1 GCA_028291125.1 Caulobacter sp. | reverse complement strand
GGCCTTCAGCCCGGTCTTGAAGTGGGCCGACTGGCTGCAATAGCCGCAGTTCTCGGCGCAGCCGCCGGTCTTCACCGACAGCAGCTGCGACAGCTGCACCTCGGTGGGGTCGAACCAGGCGCGGTGGGTGGTGGTGGCCTGGAACAGCAGCTCGGTGAACGGTAGGTCGAACAGCGCCGACACCTCGGCGAGCGTCCAATCGTGGCGGGGCTGGGCTTTGATCTGGCTCATGGCGGGCACGTTTGAACCGCGTCACGCCGCTTGGCAAGATGGCGGCGCTCCGCCGGGCCGGGGGAGCGTAACGGCTCCGGGACGGTTATAGTCGGACCATGGATCGCGAAACCGAACTCAAGTTCCTGATCACGCCCGAGGCGGCCGACGCCATTCTGGCGCGGCTGGACGGCGACGGCGCGGTGCGCCAGCTCGACGCCACCTATTACGACACCGCCGACCACGCCCTGCGCCAGGCCGGCTTCGGCCTGCGGGTGCGCGACGGCGACGGCGGCCGCAAACAGACCCTGAAATCGGCCTCGGCCGGCGGGGTGTTCGCGCGCGGCGAATGGGAGACGGCGATCGACGGTCCGGCCCCCGACCTCGCGGCCCTGGCGGCGACGCCGGCGGCCAAGCTGCTGAAGGGCGCGGCCCTGGCGCCGGTGTTCGTCACCCGCGTTCAGCGGACCACCCGGCTGGTGCATCGCGACGGGGCGGTGATCGAGGCGGCGCTCGACCGCGGCGAACTGGCCCTGAACGGGCGCCGGGCGGCGGTCTGCGAGCTAGAGCTGGAGCTGAAGTCCGGCCCGCCCGCCGCCCTGTTCGCCCTGGCCCGCGACCTGGCCGAACACGCGCCGCTGCGCCTGTCGCTGACCAGCAAGGCCGAGCGCGGCTACGCCCTGATCGGCGAGGACGAGCGCCGCCGCCGGCCGCCGCCGGCCCTGGCCGTCGACGCCTCGACCGGCGAGGCGCTGCAGGCGGCCGGCCGCGCCGCCTTGGGCCAGATGGCCGACAGCAGCGAGGCCCTGCGCGCCCGACCGGCGCCGGAGGGCGTGCACCAGTTGCGGGTGGCGTCGCGCCGCCTGCGCGCCTTGCTGTCGACCTTCAAGCCGCTGGCCGTCGACACCGCCGCCGCCCAGCTGAAGGCCGAGCTGAAATGGCTGGCCGGCGAGCTCGACGCGGCGCGCAATCTCGACGTCTTCGTCGGCGAGGTCTGGCGGCCGGCCGCGGCGGGGGCGGCCGATCCGCCCGCCGCCGCCGATCCGGCCGGCGCCGATTCCGCCACCGACGGCATGGCCGCTTTTGGCCGCGCCCTGCTGGCCGCCCAGGCCGCCGCCTATGTCCGCATGGAGGGGGCGGTGGAGAGCGCCCGCTTCCGCGCCCTGCTGCTGGAGGCCGCCGCCTGGCTGGAGGCCGGCGCATGGACGACGTCCGAGGCCTTGGCGGCGGTCCGCGACCGCCCGGCCCGGGAGTTCGCCGCCCACGCCCTGGGCCGTCGGCGGCGCGGCGTGCTCAAGCACGGCGCCCATCTGGGCCGCCTGGACCGGGCGGCCCGCCACCACCTGCGCATCCGCGGCAAGAAGCTGCGCTACGCCACCGAGGCGCTGGCGACGCTGTTTCCGGAACACCCCAAGCGGGCCGAGCGGTTCATCGACGCGCTCAAGGCCTTGCAGGACGGGCTGGGGGCGCTCAACGACCTGGCCTTCACCGCCGACCTGGCCCGCGAGGTGGCGCTGGTGGCCGGCGACGCCGAGGCGGCCTTCGCGGCCGGCCGGCTGACCGCCGCCGGGGCCGGGCGCGAGCCGGCCCTGCTGAAGACGGCGCAAAAGGCCTTCGAGGCCTTCGCAGACGCCCGGCCGTTCTGGCCCGACTGAGCCGTCGCGAAACTCATATAAAGAGATCCTTATGCGTTAATTGCTCGGAAGGGCGACGCGCGCTATAAGGCCGACAAGACATTCACGACCGCAGGAGCCCTCAGTGGCCGATTACATCGTCAAGGACATCGCCCTCGCGCCCTACGGCCGCAAGGAAATCGCCATCGCCGAGACCGAAATGCCCGGTCTGATGGCCACCCGCGCCGAATACGGCCCGGCCCAGGTCCTGAAGGGCGCCCGCATCGCCGGCAGCCTGCACATGACCATCCAGACCGCCGGGCTGATCGAGACCCTGCAGGCCCTGGGCGCCGACGTGCGCTGGGCCTCGTGCAACATCTTCTCGACCCAGGACCACGCCGCCGCGGCCATCGCCGCCACCGGCACCCCGGTGTTCGCCTTCAAGGGCGAGAACCTGGTCGAGTACTGGGAATACGCCCACAAGATCTTCGAATGGGCCGACGGCGGCTATCCAAACCTGATCCTCGACGACGGCGGCGACGCCACGCTGCTGTGCGTGCTCGGCCCCAAGGCCGAGAAGGATCCGTCGATCCTCAACACCCCGCAGAACGAAGAAGAAGAAGCCCTCTACGCGGTGATGAAGAAGTACCTGGCCGAGAAGCCGGGCTTCTATTCGGCGATCCGCGACGCCATCACCGGGGTGTCGGAAGAGACCACCACCGGCGTCCACCGCCTGTACCAGATGGCCGCCAAGGGCGAGCTGCCGTTCCCCGCCATCAACGTCAATGACAGCGTCACCAAGTCGAAGTTCGACAACCTGTATGGCTGCCGCGAATCGCTGGTCGACGCCATCCGCCGCGGCACCGACGTCATGCTGTCGGGCAAGGTCGCCGTGGTCT
>JAQGIN010000480.1 GCA_028291125.1 Caulobacter sp. | reverse complement strand
TGCAGCTCGACGGCCGCATTGGCCAGCGGGCAGCCGAACGGATTGGAGACGCAGGCCTTGTTGGCGAAGGCGTCGAACACCGCTTCCAGTTTTTCGCGCGGGCATTCCGAGCAGCCCGACAGCGCCGCGTTCCACCAGGCGGCGTAGTCGCGCACTTGATCGCGCAGCACCTCGGCCACCAGTTCGTCCTTGGACGGAAAGTTGCGATAGAGCGTCATCTTGGTGGCGTCGGCCTCGGCGGCGATGGTCTCGACGCCGACGGCGCGGATGCCGTGCTCGTAGAACATCTCCTTGGCCGTCTCGAAAATGCGGTCCCGCGCCGGGCGCCGGGAGACGGTTTCGAAGACGGGCGCATCTTCGCCGTCAGAATTTCTCGCAGCCATATTCGACAAACCTCACCTTGACGTGAGAGTGACCGGTCAGTATCTCTCGTAACGCTGATACCGACCGGTATCGTCACATAACAGACATCGGCGCTCGACGGTCCCCCGTCAAGCCCCAAGCCGATGCGACCTTTCTTCTCATCCCGCCGCCCAACCGGCGCCCCTCTTCAAACGCCAGTTGGCAGGAGCCTCCATGCGTCTTCCTTCCATCGCTTCCTCGGCCGCCGCCCTGACCCTGACGGCCTTCCTCGCCGGCTGCGGCGCCAACGCCAAGCAGGAGGCGGCCGCCCCGCCCCCCACCCAGGTCACCGTCTCCGAGGTGTCGTTCAAGGCCCTGCGCCAGTGGGACGAACTCACCGGCCGGCTCGAGGCCATCGACACCGTCGAGGTCCGCCCCCGGGTCGGCGGCTACATCAACGGCGTCGCCTTCCAGGAAGGCGCGCGGGTCAACAAGGGCCAGGTGCTGTTCCAGATCGACCCGCGGCCGTTCCAGGCCGAGGCCGACCGCTTCGCCGCCGAGGTCGATCGCAGCAAGGCCAAGCTTGACCTGGCCCGCGCCAATCTGGTCCGCGGCCAGCGGCTGATCGACCAGAACGCCTTGGCCCAGAGCGAGTTCGAGCGCCTGCAGGCCGAAGAGAAGGGCGCCCGCGCCGATCTCGCCGCCGCCGGCGCCGCCCTGCAGGCCGCCCGGCTGAACCTGGAATTCACCCGCGTGGTGTCGCCGATCGACGGCCGCATCTCCAAGGCCCTGATCACCCGCGGCAACCTGGTGACCACCAGCGACCTGTTGACCACCGTGGTCAGCGACAGCCCGATCTACGCCTCGTTCAACACCGACGAGCAGACCTATCTGAAATACGCCGCCGCCGACCGCGGCAAGGCCAGCCCGGTCTATATGGGGCTGATGGGCGAGGACGGTTATCCCCACCAGGGCAAGCTGCAGTTCCTCGACAACGCCATGGACGCCAAGAGCGGCACCATCAATGGCCGGGCGATCTTCGACAATCGCGACGGTCGCTTCACGCCGGGCCTGTTCGCCCGCATCCGCCTGGTCAGCGACGCCGCGCAGACCGTGGCCCTGGCCCCGGACAAGGCGATCGGCGCCGACCTGGGCAAGCGCTACGTGATGGTGGTCGGAGCCGGCAACAAGGCCGAGTACCGCGCCGTGACCCTGGGTCCGGTGATCGACGGCGTGCGCATCATCCGCCAGGGCCTCAACCCCGGCGACGTGGTCATCGTCGGCGGCCTGCAGAAGGTCAAGCCGGGCGACGTGGTCGCCCCGGTCAAGATCAAGGCCCCGGTTCCGACCGCCGCCATCGACCCGATGCAGTCGTCCTCTTCGCGCGTGGCCCAAGCCGCCACCGCCTCCTTGAACTGACCCACGCCGTCTGGGGCTAAAATTATGAATTTCTCCAAGTTCTTCGTGAGCCGTCCGCGGTTCGCGGCGGTGCTGTCCGTGGTCATCTTCCTGGCCGGACTGGTGGCGCTGCCGCATCTGCCGATCAGCGAATATCCCGAGGTGGTGCCGCCCACCATCGTCGTCCGCGCCGTCTATCCCGGGGCCAATCCCGCCGTCATCGGCGAGACCGTGGCCTCGCCGCTGGAACAGGCGATCAACGGCGTCGAGGGCATGCTCTACCAGTCGTCCCAGGCGACCACCGACGGGGCCATGCAGCTGACCGTCACCTTCGCCCTGGGCACCGACGTCGACAAGGCCCAGGTGCTGGTCCAGAACCGCGTCTCCCAGGTGCTGCCCAAGCTGCCGGCCGAGGTGCAGCGGGCCGGGGTGACCACCACCAAGGCCTCCCCTGACCTGACCCTGGTCGTCCACCTGCTGTCGCCCAACAATCGCTACGACATGCTCTATCTGAGCAACTACGCTCAGCTGAACGTCCGTGACCGGCTGACGCGGGTGAACGGGGTCGGCGACGTCCAGACCTTCGGGGCCGGACCCTATTCGATGCGGGTGTGGCTGGACCCGGAAAAGGTCGCCTCGCGCGGCATGACCGCCGGCGACGTCCTCCACGCCCTGCGCGAGCAGAACGTCCAGGTCGCCGCCGGCCAGTTGGGCGCGCCGCCGTCGCCCGGCGGTTCGGACTTCCAGCTGTCGATCAACGCCCCCGGCCGCCTGTCGACCGAGGAGGAGTTCGGCGACGTCATCATCCGCTCGGGCCCGGACGGCGAGATCAGCC
>JAQGIN010000206.1 GCA_028291125.1 Caulobacter sp. | reverse complement strand
ACGCTGGGCAGCTTCATCTCGAAGGACGGCGAATGGATGACGTGGTCGTAGGTCGAGACCACGTCGACGCGCTCGAGGAACACCGCCTTGATCACCTCCTGCCACGGCCAGAGCGACAGGGGATAGTAGCTGAGCGGCCGAAAATCGGCGTTGAGGACCAGGGCCGGCATGCCGGACGGCGGGCGGGACAGCACCTGCATCAGGGCCTCCCGTGGGGACAAAGGCCCCTATGGAGTGGGTACGCGACAGGACTGAAGACGGGCCTCCTTCCCACGCATTCTCAGGAATCGCCATTCATTCCCGAACGCGACTCAAGGATAAGCCCAGGTCGACGACAGAACCAAGACATCTCGGTCGAACGGCGATCGACACGGGCAGCAGGCGGCCTCAGAACGCCGGAATCTCGCCGCGTTTGACGCCGCCGTAGCAGCGCCACAACAGGTGGGCGGCGACGCCGCGATAGGGCGCCCAGGCCTGCGCCCGCCGGTAGGCTTCCTTTTCGGTCGGCCGGCGTTCGGCGCGGTCGGCCCAGCGCATCGCCTCCTGCAGGGCGACATCGCCGCCGGGAAACACGTCCAGGCGGCCTTCGCAGAACATCAGATAGGTCTCGGCCGTCCAACGGCCGACGCCCTTGATGGCGGTCAGGGCGGCGACGGCCGCTTCGTCGGACAGGTGGCGCAGGGCGTCGAAGTCGCAGGCTCCCGACAGATGGGCCTGGGCGATCTCGCGGGCGTAGCGGGCCTTGGGGCGCGACAGGCCAAACGCCTTGAGTCCGTCCTCGTCGAGCGCCAGGACGGTGTGGGGGTGGACCTCGCCCAGCCCGGCCTCGAACCGGGCCCAGATGGCGGCCGCGGCGGCCACCGAGACCTGCTGCTCGACCACCATCTTGACCAGGCCGGAAAAGCCGCCGGGGCGCAGGCGCCAGTCAAAGGTCGGGGTGGCGGCCTCGATCATGGCCAGGGCCGGATCGACGGCGGCCAGATGGGCGCGGGCGGCGGCGATGAGGTCGGGGGTGGGCGCGTCGGCGAGGGTCACAAGAGAGCTGTGACGCCCCCGCCGACAACGGACAAGAGTTGGTTACAGGGTGACGCCGACCAGGGCGCCGGCGACCATCAGGCCGAGAACGACGAAATAGCCGGCCGCGACGCGGTCGAAGGCCCCTTCAAAGGCGGTGAGAGAACGGAACATGACACAAAGTCCTTGGTTGTTGTGGCGTCCCCGAACCTTGAGCGCCGGGGAACGGTCCTATCTGGACAGCGTTTAGATAACATCGATCTTAGCAGTGTCAAGATAATCTTGACGGCGCTTGGATGAATTTTTAGAAAGGAAGGGCTAGAGTGCCGCCGATGAACAAGCCCGTCCCCGATCCCCGCCCCTATCACCATGGCGACCTGTCCCGGGCGCTGGTCGACGCGGCGCGCCGGATCCTCGAAACCCAGGGCCCCACCGCCCTGTCGCTGCGGGCCGTGGCGCGCGAGGCCGGGGTCAGCCCGGCCGCGCCCTATCACCATTTCAAGGACAAGGACCAACTGCTCGAGGCCGTGGCCCACGAGGGCTGGACCGCCCTCGACGCCGCCCTGGCCAAGGCCCGGGCCGAGGCCAAGAACGCCCGCGACCGCCTGACCAGCATCGGCGTGGCCTATGTCTGTTTCGCCCGCGACAATCCGGCCCTCTATCGGGTGATGTACGACGGCGCCCGCAACAAGGACTCCCTGCCCGAGCAGCTGAAGGACGACGGGGCCTATTGCCAGGTGCGCAACACCATCGCCGCCCAGAGCGACGACACGGTGACCGACATCGACCTGGAGCTGGCGACCATCGCCGCCTGGTGCGCCGGCCATGGCCTGGCCGAGATGATCGGCTTCAAGCAGTTCGAGCCGCTGAAGCAGGCGCTCGGCGGCGAACAGGCCTTCCTGCGGGCGGTGTTCGAACACCTGGGCATGTTCGCCAAGTACGACCACGGCGTCCTGCAGACCGACTAGGCCGGCCGCCCCGCGCATGGACTTCACCACCCGCTTCGCGCCCTCGCCCACGGGCCACCTGCACCGCGGCCACGCCTTCTCGGCCCTGACCGCTCACGCGGCGGCGCGGGCGGCGGGCGGGCGGTTCGTGCTGCGCATCGAGGACATCGACGTCACCCGCAGCCGCCCGGCCTTCGAGGCGGCGATCATCGAGGATCTGGCCTGGCTGGGCCTGGACTGGGAGACCCCGGTGCGCCGGCAGTCCGAGCACCTGGCCGACTACCACGCCGCCATCGAGACCTTGCGCGAGCGCGGCCTGGTCTATCGCTGTTTCCGCACCCGCAAAGACCTGGCCGCCGAGGCCGAGGCGATCGCCAGCGCGCCGCACGGCCGTGTTCCCGCCTTTCGAGGCGCGCGCCTGTCCGCCGCCGAGGAAGCCGAGCGGCTGGCGGCTGGCGAGGCCTTCGCCTGGCGGCTGTCGCTGGACGCCGCCGAGGCGGCGCTGGGCGGCTTCGCAGGCCTGAATTTCGTGGAAGAGGGAGCCGGGCCGGACGGCGAGCGCGGCCCGATCGTCGCCGAGCCGCGACGGCTGGGCGACATCGTCCTGGCCCGCAAGGACGTTGGCGTCGCCTATCACCTGGCCGTGGTGCTCGACGACGCCCTGCAGGGCGTCAGCCAGGTGGTGCGGGGCAACGACCTGTTCGAGGCCGCCCACATCCAGCGCCTGCTGCAAGCCTTGCTGGACCTGCCGACCCCGACCTACCGCCACCACCGCTTGCTGACCGGCCCCGATGGCCGCCGCTACGCCAAGCGCGACCGGGCCGAGACCCTGCGCGATTTGCGGGCGCGGGGAATGACGGCGGAGGCGTTGCGGGCGGAGCTGGGGTTCGGCTGAGCCTCACTTCACCGGGCCGTCGGGCGTATCCCGTCGCGCATCGCGGTCGCGCGCCCCATCATAGCCAAGGTCGTCGAGATCATCGTCGGACACGGTCTTGGATTCCAGACCGGTGGCCCGCCGCGCGTCGTGGACACTGACCGCGTCGGCGTCCTCGGCTTGCGCCAGATCCAGATCATCGGGGCCGCCGGTGATCCTTTCCACCGGGTCCTCGTCGGCCTCGGCCGCGTCGCGGATGTCGACGCCCAGTTCCT
>JAQGIN010000168.1 GCA_028291125.1 Caulobacter sp. | reverse complement strand
GGCGGGCGGGCGCCGTCGTGGCGCGGGTGGCCGGAGCGGGAGCCGCGGTCTCGGCCCGAGCCACTTGAGCCGGGGCGGGCGTCGGCATCGGCGCCGGGGTGGCGGCGGCCGGGGCCACCGGGGTGGTCGGCGTCTGGGCCACCTGGGCCGGCGGCTCGGTCAGCAGACCACTATCGGTCTTCGGCGACGTCGCCCAGACCAGGGCGCCGGCGGCGACGATGGCCAGCGGCACGCCGATCAGCAGCGGCAGGTTGGACTTCTTACGCTGTTGGGTGCGCGCATAGATCGGCGCGGCGGGGAACAGAGCAGAACCGCCCGGCTCCGGGGTCGGGACGGGGTCGGCGGCAGTGCTGTCATAGCCAAATCGGTCAAGAGTCGTGGTGGACATATGATCCTCCTGAGACATGAAAGGTTCGGCAGAGATAACGGCCTGAATGCAACAGGGTTCCAAATTCGATACTTGGCTGTAATGCTTGCCTTATTGTGGACATATTTTTGGATGGGCGAATTATAGCTCTAGCTTGTGGATTTTATGCTTCAAGCGCTTGGCTGGAAGGCGGTCGGCCAGCAAATCCAGAACCTGCGCGACACCCCTCCCGTTTTGCCGCCAAGAGCGCTAGAAAGCGGCTCATGAGCCAAGCCGCAGAATCCAAACTCATCCAGGGCCGCACTGGTCCGTGGGAAATCGTCCTCGGGCTGGAGATCCACGCCCAGGTCGCCAGCAAGTCCAAGCTGTTCTCGGGCGCCGCCGTCGGCTTCGGGGCCGGGCCCAACGCCCAGGTCAGCTTCGTCGACGCCGCCATGCCCGGCATGCTGCCGGTGCTGAACCGCTGGTGCGTCGAGCAGGCCGTCCGCACGGGCCTGGGCCTGAAGGCCCAGATCAATCTGAAGAGCCGCTTCGACCGCAAGAACTACTTCTATCCGGATCTGCCGCAGGGCTATCAGATCAGCCAGTTCGACCAGCCGATCGTCGGCGAGGGCGTCGTCACCGTCGAGCGCGACGATGGGACCTCCTTCGACGTCGGGGTCGAGCGCCTGCACCTGGAGCAGGACGCCGGCAAGTCGATCCACGATCTCGACCCCAACGCCACCTATGTCGACCTCAACCGGGCCGGCACGGCGCTGATGGAGATCGTCTCCAAGCCCCACATGCGCTCGTCGGACGAGGCGGCGGCCTATGTGAAGAAGATCCGCACCATCCTGGTCTATCTGGGCACCTGCGATGGCGACATGGAGAAGGGCAACCTGCGCGCCGACGTCAACGTCTCGGTCTGCCGCCTCGGCGGCTATGAGAAGTTCCGCGAGACCGGCAGCTTCAGCCACCTGGGCACCCGCTGCGAGATCAAGAACGTCAATTCCTACCGCTACATCCAGCAGGCCATCGAGTACGAAGCCCGTCGCCAGATCGAGATCCTCGAGGACGGCGGCAAGATCGACCAGGAGACCCGCCTGTTCGATCCGACCAAGGTCGAGACCCGCTCGATGCGGTCGAAGGAGGAGGCGCACGACTACCGCTACTTCCCCGACCCCGACCTGCTGCCGCTGGAGCTGGACCCGGCCTGGGTGAAGGCCATCCAGGACAGCCTGCCCGAACTGCCCGACGCCAAGAAGGCCCGGCTGCAGAGCCAGTACGGCCTGTCGGCCTACGACGCCGGCGTGCTGGTGATCGAATCCGACCGCGCCGACTATTTCGAGGCCGCCGCGAAAGGCCGCGACGCCAAGCTGGTGGCCAACTGGGTGACCAATGAGCTGCTGGCCCGGCTGTCGACCCACGGCCACGACATCGCCGACTCGCCGCTGCCGTCCAGCGACATCGCCGGCCTGGTCGAGTTGATCGAGACCGGGGTGATCTCGTCGAAGATCGCCAAGGAGGTGTTCGAGCACATGTGGGCCGGCGAGGGCCGTCCCGCCGATATCGTGCAGAAGCGCGGCCTGGTGCAGATCAACGACACCGGGGCCATCGAGGCCGCCGTCGACGCCCTGATCGCCGCCAATCCCGACAAGGCGGCGGCGGTCAAGGACAAGCCCCAGGCCATCGGCTGGTTCGTCGGTCAGGTGATGAAGGAGACCGGCGGCAAGGCCAATCCGGCCTCGGTCAACGCCATCCTGCAGGCCAAGCTGGGCCTCTAGCCCGCTTCCGCCGGAATATACGAAGGGCCCGTCGCGACAGCGGCGGGCCCTTTAGTTTGGTCGACGCGGCCGTCTTTAGTTCGGCGTTTGCGGCGAGGGGGTCTCGCCGGTCGGCTTGGCCTTCTTGTGTTTCTTGTGCGCGGGAGCCGCGGCGCCGTCGGTCGACGGAGCCGGGTCGCTGGCGGTCGCCGAGGTCGGCGAACTGGAGCCGGTGTCGGCCTTCGGCTGTTCGCCGGCCGGCGGCGCGGCGTCCGTCGTCGAGGGCGTCGTCATCGAGGACGACGGCGCGGCGGACGTGGTGCTGTCCGGCGGCGTTGTCTGGTCGGCCGGGCTGGTGGAGGGGGACGTGGGGGCGGTTTGAGCCATGGCCGAGCCGAAGGCGGCGGCGGCGAGGACGGCGATGGCGGCGGCGGGGAGGCGAAGGGTTTTCATCGGAGGCGTCTTCGTGTCTGCCGCGTCATGAGGCGACGCAATCGACACGCTGATCCCGCAATGGGGCCGAAATGACGTCGCAATGAGGTCATCTCGCCGCATGCGTGGCGAGCTTGAGGCTAGGGCGCCGCTTCCGCCCGCGAAAGCGGCGCCCGCTGCTCAGGTCTTGAACCTAGTTGTTGTTGATGATGTCGAAGATCAGGCCGGTGGCCGCCGAGGCCAGCAGATAGTCGTTGTCGACCCGGTACCAGGTGTAGCCCCGGGGCGGCGAGCGCAG
>JAQGIN010000157.1 GCA_028291125.1 Caulobacter sp. | reverse complement strand
GGCGTCGCCGCCAGGACGGTCGGGATGGGCGCGCTTGGCGGCCTCGCGATAGGCGGCGCGCAGCTCGCGGTCGTCGGCGCCCGGGGCGACCCCGAGAATGGCGCGCGCGCTGGAGACGCTAAGCTGGAAAGAGGCTCGCCCGGTCATCCGGGCACCCTGGCGCCAACGAGGTCAACGCCAGGTTAAGCCTGTTCGGATCCAGGGCGCCGATGGCTTGCGCACCTCCATCATCCCCGCGAAAGCGGGGACCCAGGCTTTTTCTGAAACCCTTGGCGCTCGACGATAAAACACCTGGGTCCCCGCTTTCGCGGGGATGATGAAAAAATGTTCCGCTCAGCGATGGGCGAGCAGGCGCGGCACGATGATCATCGCCGCCGCTCCGGCCACGAAGATCAGCACGGCGATATGGCCGTTGGTCAGTTGCGGGCCGGCGGGGGTCTCGGCCTCGGGCCCGAGGTCCTGTTCCAGCGCCGCCAGCCGCTTGGCTTCGCCGACCAGCGGCGCGACGACCAGGGCCATCAGCATCAGGACGCCGAAGCCGTGCAGGCTGGTGCTGGCCGGGCCCTGGCCGTGCCAGACGACCCAGGCCAGCAGGGCGGCGAAGCCGGCGATCGCCACGCCCAGCGCGGCTGTGGTCATCTGGCGGCGGACGCGCAATTTCATCGGACGATCCCTCGGCGGCGCGCTGCTTCTCATCCCGAACCGGCCGCGCGCCAATGGCCGATCGTCGCGGAGACCTCTATATCGGTTTCATGACCGATGCGCCCCTGATCCCCGCCTCGCCGAGCGAGGACGACTATGTCCGCCAGGTGACCGCGGCCGCGCCGCCGCCGCTGCTGCCGGAGGGCGACCCGATCGCGCTGTTTGAGGACTGGCTGGCCCGGGCGGGCGAGACCGAGCCCAACGACCCCAACGCCATGGCCCTGGCCACGGCCGACGCCGACGGCCTGCCCGACCTGCGCATGGTGCTGCTGAAGAGCGTCGACGCCCGCGGCTTCGTGTTCTTCACCAACACCCACAGCGCCAAGGGCCAGGAGCTGGCGGCCAATCCGCAGGCGGCTCTGCTGTTCCACTGGAAGTCGCAGCGCCGCCAGGTGCGGGTGCGCGGCCGGGTCGAGGCGGTGACGCCGGAGGAGGCCGACGCCTATTTCGCCAGCCGCGCCCGGTCCAGCCAGCTGGGGGCCTGGGCGTCGGAACAGTCGGCGCCGCTGCCCGACCGCCTGGCGCTCGAACGGCGGGTGGCCGAGATGGCCCTGAAGTTCGGCCTCGGCAAGGTGCCGCGACCGCCGCACTGGTCGGGCTACCGGGTGGCGCCCCAAGTCATCGAGTTCTGGCGCGACCGGCCGTTCCGCCTGCACGAGCGCCTGGTCTATGAACGGGCCGAGGGCGGCTGGACGACGTCGCGGCTATATCCCTGAGGGGCATCAACCGCCTCCATCTCCCGATCATCATCCCCGCGAAAGCGGGGATGATGAGCTATGGGAGGGGGCGTTCGGCCCCTAGGCCGCCGCCCGCGCGCCATAGCGGGCCAGGAAGGTGGTCACCGCGTCCTCGCAGACCACGTCGAGCGGCCGACGGGCGCGGGCCTCGTCGCCGGCCAGCAGGCCCAGCACCAGGGTGACGTGGTCGATCATGCCCAGCAGCTGACCGGCCGCCCAGGACGGCTTGTCGACCCGGATCTCGCCGGTCTCGGTCAGGTCGTGCAGCACCGCCACCACCACCCCGCCCAGCTCGGCCCGGGCGCTGTGCAGCAGTTGGTCGGCGACGTCGTCGAATCGCCGGCGTTCGGCGGTCACCAGGCGGAAGATCGCCCGGGTCAGGGGCTGGGCGAAGAAGGCGCCATAGGCGTTGGTCACCGCCAGCAGCCGGGTGCGGGCGTCGCCGGGCGCCTGGGCGCTGACCCGCACCGGGGCGGCGATGTCGCGCACCGCCTCGAGGATGACGACCTTGAACAGCTCGGCCTTGCTGGGAAAATAGGCGTAGAGGGTGGCGGTCGAGACCCCGGCGTGGCGCGCCACCACCTCCATGCCGGCGTCGGCGTATCCCTTCTTCAGGAACAGATTGCGGGCGGCGATCAGGATCTCGACGCGTTTGCGTTCAGACCGTCGAGAACTGGTGTCCGTCATGGAAGGAAGCTCTACCTTAATTTACCGCAAGTTAATCGTGCAGTCGGGTCTGGCGCAAGTCATGGGCGAGGACGACCGCGTCGCTTTGGGTTATGGGAGCCCGGCGCCAGGATCCAGGCGCGGGGCGATGAGGTTTTGGGCGTGACCAACGAGGCGGAATCCGCGCGCGAGCAGGAAGTGGCCAGCTGGTTCGGCGCGCGCGCCGATCACACCATCGAAACCTCCTGCGCCCGGGTGTTCCTGGTCGGAACCGCCGCCTGGAAGATCAAGCGGCCGGTGAACTTCGGCTTCCTCGACTATTCGACGCTGGAACTGCGCCGCTGGGCGCTGGAGCGCGAGCTGGCCTTCAACCGCGCCGCCGCCCCCGATATCTACCGCGCCGTCCGTCGCCTGACCCGGGCCGCCGACGGCGGCGTCGAGATCGACGGCGAGGGCGACACCGTCGAGTTCGTGCTGGAGATGCGCCGCTTCGACGAGCAGGGCGTGCTGGCCACCCAGCCCTGGGCGATCGACGACGCGCTGGAGGACGCCCTGGGCCGCACCGTCGCCCGCTTCCACGCCGGCGCCGCCCTGCGGCCGGCCGGCGGCGGGGTCGGAGCGCTGGGCTACACCATCGCCTCCAACGCCAACCTGCTGCGCGGCCTGGCCCCGCGGCTGGGGGCCACCGCCGTCGAGCGGTTGATCGCCGAGACCGAGCGGACCTTCGAGGCCCTGGCTCCGCTGCTCAACGCCCGGGCCGGCGAGGGCTACGCCCGCCACTGTCATGGCGACCTGCACCTGGGCAACATCCTGATCGAGGACGGCCGGCCGATCCTGTTCGACTGCATCGAGTTCAACGACTCGCTGTCGGACATCGATGTCCAGTACGACCTGGCCTTCCTGTTGATGGACCTGGATTTCCGCCGCCGCCGCGACGCCGCCGGCCGGGTGCTGAACGCCTATCTCGACGAGGCCGCGCGCACCTTCGGCGACGGCCTGTGGACCGGCCTGGCCGCCCTGCCGCTGATGCTGTCGGTGCGCGCCGCGGTGCGCACCCACGTCTGGGCCTATACTGGCGACGATGAGGCGGCCCGGGCCTATCTGGCCACCGCCCTGGAGCATCTGGCTCCGCGGCCGGTCAGCCTGGTGGCCACCGGCGGCTTGTCGGGCTCGGGCAAGTCGACCTTCGCCCGGGTCTGCGCGCCCGGCCTGGGCGCCGCGCCCGGGGCGGTGGTGCTGCGCACCGACGAGATCCGCAAACGGCTGTGGGGCGTGCCGTCGCTGCAGCGCCTGCCGCGCGAGGCCTATACGCCGGAGATGAGCGTCCGGGTCTATGATCAGCTGTTCGGCGACGCCGCCCTGGCCCTGGCCGCTGACCGCTCGGTGGTGCTCGACGCGGTGTTCCTCAAGCCCGAGGAACGCTTGCGGGCCCAGGCCCTGGCCGAGGCGGCCGGCGTCGCCTTCCAGGGCGTGTGGCTGGAGGCCCCGCCCGAGGTGCTGCGCGCCCGGGTCGCCGCCCGCGTCAACGACGCCTCCGACGCCGACGTCGCCGTGCTGGAAAATCAGCTGACCCGCGACGCCGGCGACATCGCCTGGCGCCGGGTCGACACGGTCAGCGCCTTCGAGGACGAGGCCCGGGCCCTGGCCGAGACCATGGGCTAAGCCGCGCACACTGGCCCCACCGGACCGCTTCGCGGTCGTCGCCCCCATAGGGGGCGGAGTTAGGCGGCCGGCTCAGGGAGACTCTTCCCCCTTTGGGGGAGGACGGCCGAAGGCCCGGAGGGGGCGAGTTTAGGCGACCGCTTGAGCCTCCGGCGGCGGCCGATGCAGGGCGCAATCGATGGCGTTCAGCAGCTCGGCGGGCCTGATCGGCTTGCCGACATAGTCGTCGAAGCCCAGGCGCAGGAAG
>JAQGIN010000120.1 GCA_028291125.1 Caulobacter sp. | reverse complement strand
CCGTCGGCCCGAGGAAACTTGGCCAGGTTGTTTTTCGGGATCGGGGCCGAGAAGGCGCCGCTGGTCTTGGCCTTGTCGCGGCCGAACGCCGCCCAGGCGTCGACGAAGCCGGCCTCGCCCGAAGGGTTGCGCAGCCGCGAGAACGCCACCGGGCCTGGCCGGGCCCGGGCCAGCAGGGCGATGCGCTCCCACAGGTCGCGGTGCTCGTCTGGCGTCGCCGGCGGGCCCTTGGCCCCCAGGCCGCGCCAGTGGGCCAGGAACTTGGTCGCCTGTTCGACGACCAGGCCGTGGTCGGTCTGGACGATCACCGCCGTGCTGGGGGCCGCCTCGCTCAGGCTGGCTAGGCCCTCGGCCATCGCCGTCAGCACCATGCGGTCCGAACTGGTGCGGCGGTCGCCGCCGGCCACGCCGGTCAGCACCGGCCCGGTCGCCTTGACATAGGCCCAGCCGCCATAGCCCGGGTCGCCGCGGCCGAGGCCGGCGGTCCAGATGACGATGGCGGCGCTGGCGGGCATGGGCGGGTCCAGGAAACGGCGTTCGGGCGGCGGGCGCGTAGATAGCCGCATTTTGCCGGCCGTCCCAAACAAAAGCCGAAGCGGGACGCGAGGCCTAGTGTCGCGTTTTGGCACACGGCGGCGGCGCATTTGGCGCCCTGAAACAGTCAGACAATCGACGAATGACGAGCCGATCCAGAACGAATGGTAAACAAGAGCAAAATAAATATGGTTAACGTCATCTTTAGTAAGCTTAACGGCTTGTTAAACATCGTGGCTCCGGCTTTGCTGTTCATGCGTTTGAACCTTTGTCGGAAGTCCCGACTTGGGACGCCCCGTCCGGAGTGCGCATGATGTTCGAGTTCGGCAGAGACCTGAAGCGCATCCTCGGTGGTCACGAGACCACGCCGTTCAAGGACGGCCTGACCGGCGGCGACCCGTCGCTGCTGGAGCTCCTGGACCTGCGGCTCTTGACCAACGAAGCCCGCGCCGCCGACGTCGCCGCCGGCCGCATCGGCGCCAAGGATCGCGGGGCCAAGCTGTTGCAGGCCGCCGTGGTCTGGCGCGAGCTGGCCCGCCGCTCGGGCGACGCCGCCGCCCTGCGCAAGGGCGCCTTCCAGGCCGACGCCGCCGCCAAGCTGTTCGAGACCGAGCGCCGGCCCGAGGCCCTGGCCGCCGCCCGCTGCGAGCAGGCGGTCCTGGCCCTGCTGGGCGCCGACCTGTTCGGCGACGAGGGCCTGCAGGCCGCCGCCCAGGCCACCCTGGCCCTGGTCGGCGTCCACGCCGGCCCGCGCAGCGCCCTGGCCGCGGCCCTGGCCGCCGGGCTCGAGGCCCGCGCCGCCCTGGCCGACAACGACCTCGACCGCGCCCTGGCCGCCGCCCAGAGCTACGAGGAGCCGCTGCGCGCCCTGGCCGCCGCCCGCCGGGTCAAGGGCGGGGCCGCCCGCCTGCTGGTGGCCGAGCACCGCGCCGCCCGCATCGAGGTCCTGCTGACCTGCGCCGCCCGGCTGAAGGACAACGCCCTGACCCGCGTCGCCGCCGACGAGGCCCGCGCCGCCCTGACCGCCCTCGACGCCGATTTCGAACCGCTGGCCTGGGCGCGGCTGGAAGGCCTGCGCGGCGCCGCCCTGGCCCAGCTGGGCGACCTGGACGGCGACATCACCGTGGTGGCCGAGGGCGTCGACGCCCTGACCGCCGCCCTGGGGCCGCTGGACCGCGACCACAGCCCGCTGGACTGGGCCCGGGCCCAGGCCAATCTCGGGGCTGGCCTACAGGCCCTGGGCGAGGCCACCACCTCCGAGCGCGCCTTCGAGCAGGCGGTCACCGCCTATGACCGCGCCCTGATCGAGCTGAAGCGCCAGCCGGCGCTCAGCCTGCGCGCCGTCGCCGCCAACAACCGCGCCCTGTGCCTGGCCCGCTGCGCCGAGCTGACCGCCGACCTGGCGGTGCTGGACGCCGCCGAAATGGCCTTCAAGGCTGAACTGACCGCCGCCCCGGCCTCGCGCGACCCGGCCGGCTGGGCGATCATCCAGCTGAACCTGGCCCGGCTGTACGAGGCCCGGGTCGAGATCACCGGCCGCGACGAGGGCCGGCTGCAGCGGGCCTCGGTGGCCCTGGCCTGCGCCTTCGACGTCTTCGCCGAGCTGGGCCTGCGCTCGCTGACCGACCTGGCCTCGCAAGGCCTGCAACGCCTGAAGGCGGCCCAGACCGCCTGACCCGTCCTCACCCCCGGGGGCGAAGACCCCCGCCACGAACAAACCAAGGGAAAGAAACCTCAGTGATCGCTTTGTTGGCCCTGGCCTCCGTCGCCGCCGCCCCGGTTCCGACCGAAACCCCGTCGTCCTTGCTGATGAAGGCCTCGCAGCCGCGCGAGGCGACCGCCATGCTCAACTGCCTGGTCAAGCGCGACGGCGGCCTGACCGCCTGCTCGGTGCAGAGCGAGAGCCCGGCCCAGATGGGCGTCGGCGAGGCCGCCCTGTCGATGGCCTCCCAGGTCCGCGTCGACCTCCTCGGCCCCGACGGCCGCAGCCGCGCCGGGGCGTTCATCGACGTGCCGATGAAGATCCGGATCCGGTAGATTTTTTAGAGACCCCACCTTTTCACCCGTCTTCCCGGGCCTTGTGCCCGGGATCCATTTGTCCGCCGCACGGATGGGGTGGACGGCGGCGCGCCGTCGTCGCGGCGTCTTCCGTACAGCTGAACCCTGGATCCCGGGCACAAGGCCCGGGAAGACGGGTTAGTTGGGGCGGAAGGAAGAACCTTGCCGGGCTGCGCCATCTCGGCCTCAATGTCCGAAATTCTCGAGGGGCCCCTCCATGCTTCGACCCTGGCTGACGGCGCTCGGCGCGCTCGCGACCCTGTCCTTGGCCACCGCCGCCCACGCCGCCGCGCCGACCTTCACCCCCAACGCCTGCGTCGGCGACTTCACCGGCGCGGGCCACAAGGTCGACTGCGGGACCCTGACCGTCGACGAGGCCTGGGACAAACCCGGCGGCCGGCGGATCACCATCCCGGTGGCCATCGTCCGCGCCTCGGCCCGCAAGCCCGGCCTGCCGCCGGTGGTGGTGCTGCACGGCGGCCCCGGCGGCGCCAGCATCGCCAGCCTGCCGCATCGGCTGAAATCGCCGGCCCAGAAGGATCTGGTCGCCGTCGACCAGGACTGGATCTATTTCGACCAGCGCGGCACGGGCCAGAGCCAGCCGGGCATGGACTGTCCGGGGGCCGACCTCACCGACGCCGGCCCGGCCTCGGCCAAGGACGCCGACACGCTGGTCGCCTGCCTGCAAGGCTTCAAGGCCCAGGGCTATGATCTGTCGCGCTACAACGCCATCGCCATCGCCCACGACGTCCAGAGCCTGCGCCAGGCCCTGGGCCTGAAGCAGATCGACCTGTTCGGCGGCTCCTACGGCACCCGCATCGAGGCGGCGATCCAGACCCACGCGCCGCAGGGCGTGCGGGCCGTGGTCCAGGACTCGCCGTGGCCGCCCGAGGCCGACTGGACGGTAGGCGGGCCGGAAATGGTCTCCGGCTCGATCGACATCGTCATGGCCAAGTGCGCGGCGGTGGCGCAGTGCGCCAAGCGCTATCCCAACCTCAAGGCCCGGCTGGCCAAGGTCGCCGAGCGCTGGCTGGCGGGTCCCCAGACCGTGAAGGGCAAGACCTATGTCGCCGACGACCTGGGCGGCTATCTGATGGACGCCGCCTATTTCGAGGCCAAGGGCCTGCCGCGCGACCTGGAGAAGATCATCGCCGGCGACCTGGCCCCGGTCGACGCCTTCATGGAGTCGCGCGACTATTATTCGGAAGGCGACTTCCTGACCCACGTCTGCAAGGAAGAAATCCCCTTCGAGTCCCGGGCCAAGGTGGCGGCGGGGGCCAAGGGCGACCCGGTGGCCCAGCTCTTGGTGGCCCCGATGCAGCGGCTGCACGACGTCTGCGCCCGCATCGACGTCGGCCCGCCCCAGGCCAGCGAGCAACGGCCGGTCAAGACCAAGATCCCGACCCTGTTCCTGGCCGCCGAGATCGACCCCGGCTGCCCGCCGGCCCTGACCCGCGCCGCCGCCAAGGGCTACGCCGGCAGCCAGGTGGTGATCGTCACCAACGCCACCCACGGCGT
>JAQGIN010000096.1 GCA_028291125.1 Caulobacter sp. | reverse complement strand
GGGGCGGCGGCGGGGGAGGCGGCGGCGGGGGCGGAGGAGGCGGCGGGGGCGGCGGCGGCGAGGCGAAGGAGTAGCGCAGACCGATGGTCAGCGATTGGTCCTTGTACTGGCCTTCGAACGCGCCCGGCTGCAGCAACCCGGAACCCGTGGTTTGCCACCCGTGCTCGGTGCCGGTGATGTAGCGATAGGTGACGTCGATCTTCAGCTTGTCGGTCGCCTTGAACGACGCGCCGGCGATGCCTTGCCAAGCCATGGCCAGGTCGTTGTCGTCGACCGTCAGGTTCTGGATCGCCGCGCCGGTGGGCGCCGCCGTGGTGCCCGCCGGGATGTTGCTGAACTGGCCGAGCGTGTCGATGTCGATGCGGTTGATGCCCACGCCGGCGCCGAGGAACGGATTGAACCGGGCGTCGGGCGCGAAGTCATAGAGAACGTTGACCATCAACGTCCAGGCTTCGATCGAACCGCTCGGACCGCCGCAGGCCGGGGCCGCCACGGTGCGGGTCACGCCCGGGGTGCAGAGGCCGGTCGGCTCGCGGGTGCGGACGGGGTTGCCACGCACGCTGGTCAGGTCGCCGGGGCGATAGCCGCCTTCGACTTCGGCGCGCCAGTTCGGGTTGAACTGATAGCCGAGGCGAACGAAGCCGGCCCAATCCTTATCGGTCGACCAAGTCCAGTGGTAGTGCGCGCCATCGGGCGCGTTGAGGTCGGATTCGGTGCTGATGCCCTCGGGCCAGTGGTAGCCGAGGTCGACCGCGCCGTACCAGCCGGTCTCTTGGGCCGACACGCCCGATGCGGCGAAAACCGCAGCCAGAGCGGCCCCCGCCAGGAGATTGAGTTTCATTTCAAGAGCCCTCTCTTGCCTTGCCCGGCCGCAACCGACCGAGCATCGTTATACCAAGGCGCGTAAACGACGAAAGTGTCGACTGAGCCACACTCCGCAGGTTTCGGCGTCCTGGAAACATATCCTAGAACTACACAGTATTTGCCCTGGGAATCAACTTCACGATGTTTGATCCATCGTTCCCCTTGGGAAGCGTCGTCGCGCCACGGATCCGCGTACCGATCCTCGGCGCACGAGGCGCGTAGATCATCGGCCCGCGAACGATTCAAGCGGGAACGTCGAGGCGGCGGCGGCCACCCTAGTCCAGGGTCCTGCGATAGCGCGCCATCGCCAGGGCGGCGATCAGCACGACGAACAGACCCAAGGCGCCAAGGCTCGGCCACATCCCCCCCATGCCTTGCCCCTTGAGCAAGGCGCCGCGCACGACTCGCAGGAAATGCGTCACCGGGATAAAGGTTCCCAAAACCTGGGCCCAATTCGGCATCCCTCTGAACGGGAACATGAATCCGGACAGCAGCAGCGTCGGCATGCAGTAGAATCACGACATCTGCATGGCCTGCAGTTGGCTGCGCGCCAGGGTCGAAATCAGAAAGCCCAGCGACAGCGAGCCGACGATGAACAGCACCACGCCCAGGCTCAGGGCGCCCCAGCCCCCGGTCATCGGCACCTGGAACAGCACCCGGGCCAGGGTCAGGATCACCACCGTCTGGATCAGCCCGACCACCACATAGGGGGCCAGCTTGCCGATCATCACCTCGAGCGGTCGGGCCGGGGTGGCCAGCAGGCTCTCCATGGTGCCGCGCTCGTATTCGCGGGTGACGCCCAGGGCGGTCATCATCACCAGGGTCATCGACAGGATCACCCCCAGCAGGCCGGGGACGATATTGTAGGCGGTGATGTTCTCCGGATTGTAGCGGCGGTGGACGATGACCTCGAACGCCGGCCCGCCGGCCCGCGCCGCCGCCCCGGTCAGGTCGCGGGCCAGGGCGTTGTCGGGCAGCCCCGCCAGGGCCGCCAGGGCCCCGCCGGTGGCGGAGGGGTCGGAGGCGTCGGCCTCGACCAGGATCCGCGGATGGTCCTGGCGGATCACCCGCCGGGTGAAGTCGGCCGGGATGGTGATGGCGAACTGCGCCCGGCCCGTCTCCACCGCCCGGTCCAGCTCTTCCGGCGAGGCGGCCTGCAGGGTGATGCGGAAATAGCCGCTGTTGACCAGGGCCGACAGCGCCGAGCGGGCCATCGGCCCGTGGTCCTGAGCCAGCACGGCGGTCGGCAGGTTGCGCGGGTCGTTGTTGATGGCGTAGCCGAACAGCATCAGCTGCACGATCGGCATCACCAGGATCATGGCGTAGGTCAGCCGATCGCGGGTCAGCTGGATGAATTCCTTGGTGAGCACCGCCAGGATGCGGGCCAGGGACAGGCCGGTCATTGGAAATTGTCCTCCGCCCCGCCCATCATCTGGATGAAGACGTCCTCCAGCGTCGGCTCGACCTCGCTCCAGACCAGGGGCGCCCGGCGATGGGGGGCGACGGCGGCCTCCAGGGCCGCGCGGTCGACGCCGCTGACGTGCAGGGCCGCCCCGAACGGCGCGGCGGTGATCACTCCCGGGGTCCGCGCCAAGGTCCGCGCCAGCCGATCGGCGCCCGGCCCCTCGGCCCGCAGGGTGATCAGGTGCGAGCCGGCGATGACCTCGGCCGCCGTGCCGCGGGCCATCAGCTTGCCGTAGGCGATATAGGCGATGTCGTGGCAGCGCTCGGCCTCGTCCATGTAGTGGGTGGAGACCATCACCGTCAGGCCGTCGGCCGACAGGGCGTGGATCTCGTCCCAGAACTCGCGGCGGGCCTTGGGGTCGACCCCGGCGGTGGGCTCGTCGAGCAGCAGCAGTTTGGGCGCGTGCAGAACGCAGGCGGCCAGGGCCAGGCGCTGTTTCCAGCCGCCCGACAGGCTGCCGGCCAGCTGCCGGCGACGGTTCGCCAGCCCCAGCCGCTCCAGGGCCTCGGCGACGCGGCGCTTGCGGCCGTCCAACTCGTAGACCTGGGCGACGAAGTTGAGGTTCTCCTCGATCGACAGGTCGTCATAGAGCGAGAACTTCTGGGTCATGTAGCCGGTCTGGCGCTTCACCGCCTCGGCCCGCCGCCGGAAGTCCAGGCCCAGCACCTCGCCCTCGCCGCTGTCGGGGGTTAGGAGGCCGCACAGCATGCGCAGGGTGGTGGTCTTGCCCGAGCCGTTGGGGCCTAGGAAGCCGGTGATCTTGCCGGTCTCGACCTGGATCGACAGGTCCTGCACCACGTGCTTGTCGCCGAAACTCTTGTTCAGCCCGCGCACGTCGACGGCCAGGGGGACGGCCAGGGTCACCGCCGATCCTCCGCCAGCGGAACGATGTCGACCGGCTGGCCGGGAGCCAGGACAGCCGGCCGCTCGGGCCGCGCCTCGACCATGAACACCAGCCGGTCACGGGTCTCGCGGCTATAGATCACCGGCGGGGTGAATTCCGGCCGTGGGCTGACATAGTTGATCCGGGCGGCCAGGCCGGGCGCGCAGCCGTCGCAGCTGAACTGGATCCTGGACCCCGGCCGATAGCGGGCCACCTGCGTCTCCGACACGAAGAATCGCAGGCGGATGCGGTCGTCGGTCAGCAGGGCCACCACCGGCTGATTGGCCGCCGCCCACTCGCCCGGCTGGTAGAACACGTCCTGCACCCGGGCGGCGGCGGGGCTGCGCGGGCTGATCAGGTCCAGTCGGGTCTGGGCGGCCGTCAGGGCGTCGCGGGCGGCGGCGGCCTGGGCCTCGGCGGCGCGCAGGGCGTCGGATCGCGCCCCCAGGGTTCCGACCATCCTCTGCTGCTCGACGACGCGGACCTGGGCCTGGGCGGTCTGCAGGGCGGCCCGCGACGCGTCCAGCCGGACCGGGGCGTAGATGCCCTTGGCGACCAGCGGCGCGATGCGGTTGTAGTCGGACTGGGCCTGGCGCAGAGCGGCCTGGGCCGCCGCCCGCTGGGCGTCATAGACCGCCAGCTCGGCCGGACGCTGGCCCTTGGCGGCGTCCCGCGCCTGAGCCTCGGCGACGGCCAGTTGGGCGGCGGCCTGATCGCGGGCCGCCAGCGGCTGGCGGGCGTCGAGGGCGAACAGCGGCTGGCCGGCGGCCACCGTCTGACCGCGGCTGACGAACACCGCGCTGACCGGCCCGGCGTTGGCGGCGGCGACGTACAGCGCCTCGCCCTCGACATAGCCCGACAGCCGCCGGGGCTTGTGGGTCGAGGGTCCCCAGGCCAGCCACAGCCCGCCGCCGACGGCGGCCACCGCGACCCCGGCGAGGATCAGTCTGACGGACCGCTTCATGACGGGGCCTCCGGGGCGAGCAGGCCGAACAGCACGGTGTCGGCGTGCTGGGTCAGCAGCGCCTTGAGGTCGGGGCCCGGGGCGCCGATCGGCGTGAACACCTCGCGCCAGATCACCCCCATCAGCACCGGCCCCATCAGGCTGAAGGCGTACAGGCGCGGGTCGCCCGGCCGCACCTCGCCGCGCGCCTGGGCGGCGGTGATCGCCCCGGTGACCACGGCTAGGCCGCGACTGATGACGTCGTCGTGCCAGACCCGCGCCAGTTCGGGGAAGTTGCGGGACTCGCCGATCACCATCTTGGCCACCGCCCCCAGCCGGGTCTCGGTGAGGATCTCGCCCAGCCGGGCGAACAGCAGCCGCACCAGGGCCTCGAACGGCAGGGTCGACTGGCCGACTAGGCCCTCGACCATGTCGAGATTGGGAGCCACCGCCTCGCGCACCACCGCCCGGAACAGGTCGTGCTTGGTCTCGAAATACAGATACAGCGCGCCCTTGGAGACGCCGGCCTGGGCGGCGATGTCGTCGAGCCGCGCCCCGGCGAAGCCCTTCTCGGCGAACACCGCCAGGGCCGCGGCGATGATCTCGCCAGGCCGGGCGTCGCTGCGCCGCCGCCATTTGGGTTCGCCGGTCTTCATGGGAGGCTCATATATAACTGACCAGCCAGTTATATATGGAACCGGGCCGGACGCAAGCTGGAAGACCAACGTTCAGCGAAGACGAGGGTTCAGCGCAGGGCGGAGTCGCGCAGCCGGCGACGGCGGCCGCCCAGGGCGTCGGGGCGATTGAGCGCCTTGCGGTACTCGTCGCGGCGCTCGTGGATCGAGGCGATCACCAGGCCCATCGGCACGCCGATCTCGACCAGGACGGCTTCGGACAGCTGTAGGCTGGCCTCGATGGTTTCGGGCACGGCGTCGGTGGCCCCCAGCTCGTACAGCCGGGCGGCGTGGCGGGCGTCGCGAGCCCGGGCGACGATGGTCAGGTCGGGACGCTGGCCGCGGGCGGCCGACACCACCGCCTCGGCCGCCTCCGGAGCGTCCATGGTCACCACCAGGGCCTTGGCGGTGGCCAGACCGCAGCGCTCCAGCAGCTCGACCCGCGAGGCGTCGCCATAGAACACGCTGTGGCCGGCGCGGCGGCCGGCCTCGACGAAGCGGGCGTCGCGCTCGACCGCCAGCCACGGCAGGTCGTGGCGATCGAGCATGTCGCCGACCAGCCGGCCGACCCGACCATAGCCGATGACTAGCACCTGGCCGGCGGGCTCCTCGCCCTCCTCGATGGCCGGGGCCTCCGGCGTAGCGGCGGCGACGCGGCGGCCCAGCCGGGCGCCGAGGGCGGTGAGCACCGGGATCAGCACCATGGTCAGGGTGGCGGCGACCAGCACCGCCTGGCCGATGTCGGGCGCCACCACCCCGGCCTGCAGGGCGTTGTCGAGGATGACGAAGGCGAATTCACCGCCGGCCGCCAGGGCCAGGGCGGCCTCGGTGGCCGGGCGACGGGCCAGGCCGAACAGCCGGCCCAGGCCGAACACCAGCACGGCCTTGACCGCCACCAGGCCGGCGGCGACGCCGAGGATCAGGGTCGGCGAGGCGATCAGCAGCGACAGGTTCAGCCGGATGCCCAGCGACACGAAGAACAGGCTGAGCAGCAGGCCCTTGAACGGCTCGATCTTGACCTCGACCTCATGGCGGTACTCGGTCTCGGCCAGCAGCACCCCGGCCACGAAGGCGCCGAGCGCCATCGACAGGCCCGACAGGGCGGCGACCAGGCCGGCGCCGATGATCACCAGCAGGCAGGCGGCCATGAACATCTCTTCGCTCTTGGCCTTGGCCACCGATTTGAGCATCGGCCGCAGGGCCAGGCGGCCGACCAGGACGATCAGGCCCAGCCCCAGCGCCGCCGGGGCCAAGGCCAGCAGGTCGGCCAGGCGGAAGGCGCCGTCGCCGCGCCCCAACACCATCAGGGTGATCAGGATCGGGGCCACCGCCAGATCCTGGAACAGCAGCACCGAGAACGTCGCCCGTCCGCCTTCGGAATGCAGGCGTTTGCGCTCGGCCAGCACCGGCACGACGATGGCGGTCGACGACAGGGTCAGGGCGGCGCCGATGGTCAGGGCCGAGACCGGCGACTGGCCCAGCATCATCGCCACCAGGCCCAGCGCCGCCGAACAGCCGATCACCTGGGCCGCGCCCATGCCGAACACCAGCTTGCGCAGCAGCCGCAGGCGCTCCCACGACAGCTCCAGCCCGATCATGAACAGCAGGAACACCACCCCGAACTCGGCCAGCTGGGCGATTTCGTCGGGATTGTCGACGGTCACATAGTCCAGCCACGGGACCACGTGGGTCAGGCTGCCCAGGCCGAACGGGCCGAGGATCACTCCGGCCAGCAGGAAGCCGAGGATGGGATTGATCCTCAGGCGCTTGAACAGCGGCGCGACGATGCCGGCGGTGGCCAGGAACAGCACCAGGTCCTTGTAGTCGGCGGGGGAAACCGTGTGCTGCACGCCCTACTCCGTCTCTGGTTTCGGGGATGGGGTGGGTCGCCGCAAGCGGACGCCCGGACCCGCCTCGTCGGCGGCGATCAGGGCCACGCCGCCCGTCTCGATGGCGTCGATCAGCAGGCGCTCGGTGCCCGGATGCAGGCCGTGGCGCTCGGTTTCGAAATCCTTCACCGTGCTGCGTGACACCGTCGCGCGATCGGCGAGCTCCTCCTGCGACCATCCGAGCAAGCCGCGGGCGCCGCGGCATTGGGAGGGCGCGAGAATTCTCACATTCGGCATATGGTCATTCCGAAAAAGTCACCCATATTGGTTGAGTAACGCCTTTAAACCTCGGTCCGTCAAGGAGATCGCTTGCCGCATCACACCTCGCTGATCGCCACCATCGTCGCCGGCCTGGGCCTGGCCTTCGTGTTCGGAGCCATCGCCAACCGTCTGCGGCTGCCGGTTCTGGTCGGCTATCTGCTGGCCGGGGTGCTGGTCGGGCCGTTCACGCCCGGCTACGTGGCCGACCAGGAGCTGGCGCCGCAACTGGCCGAGATCGGCGTCATCCTGCTGATGTTCGGGGTCGGGCTGCACTTCTCGGTCAAGGATCTGATGGCGGTGCGCAAGATCGCCATCCCCGGGGCCATCGCCCAGATCGCGGCGGCGACGGTGATGGGCCTGGGCCTGGCGGTGATGCTGGGCTGGTCGGTGGGGGCGGGCCTGGTGTTCGGCCTGGCGCTGTCGGTGGCCTCGACCGTGGTGCTGCTGCGCGCCCTGCAGGAGCGGCGGCTGGTCGAGACCGACCGCGGCCGCATCGCCGTCGGCTGGCTGATCGTCGAGGATCTGGCCATGGTCCTGGCCCTGGTGCTGCTGCCGGCCGTGGCCGGCTTGTTGGGCGGGGCCGGCCCGCCGCCCGGCGCGGGCGGTCTGGCCGGGGCCTTCGCCCTGACCCTGGGCAAGGTCGCCGCCTTCATCGCCTTCATGCTGATCGTCGGCCGGCGGGTGATCCCCTGGATCCTGCACCGCATCGCCCACACCGGCTCGCGCGAGCTGTTCCGCCTCGCCGTCCTGGCCATCGCCCTGGGCGTGGCCTTCGGCTCGGCGGCGCTGTTCGGCGTCTCCTTCGCCTTGGGCGCCTTCTTCGCCGGCATGATCATGGCCGAGTCCGAGCTCAGCCAGCAGGCCGCCAACGAGACCCTGCCGCTGCGCGACGCCTTCGCCGTGCTGTTCTTCGTCTCGATCGGCATGCTGTTCGACCCGATGGTGCTGATGCGCGAGCCGCTGGCGGTGCTGGCCACCCTGGCGATCATCGTGGTCGGCAAATCGCTGGCCGCCCTGGTCATCGTCCTGGCCTTTCGGCGGCCGATGAGCGTGGCCCTGACCATCTCGGCCAGCCTGGCCCAGATCGGCGAGTTCTCGTTCATCCTGGCCGGCCTGGGCATCGGCCTGAAGCTGCTGCCGCCGGAAGGTCGCGACCTGATCCTGGCCGGGGCCATCCTGTCGATCCTGCTCAATCCGCTGCTGTTCGCCCTGCTCGACCGCGTCCTGCCCAAGCTGATCAAGCGCGAGACGGCCGGCGACGCCCCGGTGGCGGCCGCCGCCCAGCCGCACGCGGTGCTGATCGGCTACGGCCGGGTCGGCAAGCTGGTGGCCCAGGGCCTGAAGGGCCGCACGCCGCTGGTGGTGATCGAGGACGAGATCGAACGCGTGGCCGAGCTGCGCGCCGCCGGCTTCGAGGTGGTGCACGGCAACGCCGTCAAGCGCGAGGTGCTGGTCCAGGCCGGGGTCGACAAGGCCACCCATCTGTTCGTCGCCGTGCCCAATCCGTTCGAGTCGGCGCGGATCATCGAGCAGGCGCGGGCCGCCAATCCCCAGGCCGACATCGTCGCCCGCGCCTATACCGAGGTCGACGTCGCCCTGCTGACCCAGATGGGGGCCAGCGTCACCCTGATCGGCGAGCAGGAGATCGCCCGCGGCATGCTGCTGCGGGCCCCGCGACGGGCCGCGGCCCCGACGGCGCATTGACCTGCCGCCGCGCCGGCCGTACCGACGCGCGTCTCTGTAAGGATCCCGCCATGCGCCGCCTCGTCCTCGCGACCCTCGCCGCCCTCGCCTTCGCCCCGGCCGCCCTCGCCGCCGACGTTCGCGTCGACGGGATCGAGATCCGCCATCCCTGGACCCGGCCGGCCGCCGCCGGCTTCAACGGGGTCGGCTATCTGACCCTGGCCAATGTCGGGACCAAGTCGATCAAGCTGGTCACGGCGGAAAGCCCGGCCGCCAAGACGGTCACCCTGCACCAGAGCCGCATGGCCGGCGGCGTGATGAGCATGGCCCCGGTGACCGGCGGCCTGACCGTGGCCCCCGGAGCGTCGGTCGCCTTCGCGCCCGGCGGCTATCACCTGATGCTGATCGGCCTAAAGCAAAGCTCGGCCGTGGGGGGCAAAATTCCCCTGACCCTGGTTTTCGAGGGCGGTCGCCGGATGGCGGTCGAGCTGGCGGTGGAGACCGGGACCGCCGCCCCGCCCGCCATGCCGATGAGCGCCATGGACCACCGTCACAACTAGCGCCGCCGGGCGGAACATGAACGATTTGTAAGGAACAGAATTTGCCGCGAGCATGCAGATTGCCGCGAGTTCCCATCAATGGATCGCAAATTCATGAAACGTGTCTGGTTCGGCGCCGCCGCGGTGGCCGCCCTCTCGCTGTCCGCCCTCGGGGCTCAGGCGCACGCGCCGCACGCCTGTATCGACGACGCCTGCAAGGTCCAGGCCTTGTTCGATAGCATCGACACCCCGACCGCTGGCGGCGCGGCCGTCTCGCTGGACTCCCCGAAATACGGGACCTGGGGCTTCGACCTGTCGGGCATGGATCGGGCGGTGAAGCCCGGCGACGACTTCTACAAGTGGGCCAACGGAACCTGGGACGCCAACACCGTCATCCCGTCGGACCGCACCCGCTACGGCAATTTCGACAAGCTGTCGGAATTGTCCGAGGCCCGCACCCGCGCCATCATCGAGGACGCCGCCGCCGGCAAGCCGGCCACCCCCGAGGCCGTCAAGATCGGCGCCGCCTATAACGCCTTCATGAACGAGGCTCTGGCCGAAAAGCTGGACTCCAAGCCGATCCAGCCGGAGCTGGACGGCATCCGCAAGATCAAGACCAAGGACGAGCTCACCGCCCTGATGGGCAAGGCCAACACCACCGGCTATTCCAGCATCCTGGGTCTCTATATCTCCACCGACGCCAAGAGCCCGCAGCGCTACGCGGTCTACGCCTCGACCGGCGGCCTCAGCCTGCCCGACCGCGACTACTATCTGGATCCGAAGTTCGCCGACAAGAAGGCCAAGTACCTGGCCTATGTCGAGCAGATGCTGACCATGGCCGGCTGGGACAAGCCGGCCGAGAACGCCAAGGCCATCCTCGCCTTCGAGACCCAGTTGGCCGAGGCCTCCTGGACCCGGGTCGAGCGCCGCGACCGCGACAAGACCTACAACCCCGCCACCCTGGCCGAGTTGCAGGCCCTGACCCCGGGCTTCGACTGGAACCGCTATCTGGTCGGCACCGAGCTGCCGAAGATCGACCGGGTGGTGGTGACCACCAACACCGCCTTCCCGAAGTTCGCCAAGATCTACGCCGACACCCCGCTGGAGACCCTGCAGGCCTGGGAGGCCTTCAAGGTCGTCGACGGCGCCGCGCCGCTGCTGTCGAAGCGCTTCGTCGACGCCGGCTTCGAGTTCCGCAACAAGACCCTATCGGGCCAGCCCGAGCAGCGGCCGCGCTGGAAGCGTGGCGTCGCCTCCGTCAACGGCGCGCTGGGCGAGGCGGTCGGCCAGGTCTATGTGGCCCGCTACTTCCCGCCGGAATCCAAGGCCAAGATGGTCGCCCTGGTCGGCAATATCCGCGACGTGCTCAAGGTCCGTCTCGAGAACCTCGAATGGATGGGTCCCGACACCAAGGCCCAGGCGCTGGACAAGCTGGCCAAGTTCACCGTCAAGATCGGCTATCCCGACAAGTGGCGCGACTATTCCAAGCTGACCATCAAGGCCGACGATTCCTACGGCAACGTCATGCGCGCCGCGGCCTTCGAGTGGCGCTATGACGTCGAGCGGCTGAACGGGCCGGTCGACAAGAGCGAGTGGGGCATGACCCCGCAGACCGTCAACGCCTACTACAACTCGGTCAACAACGAGATCGTGTTCCCGGCCGCCATCCTGCAGGCGCCGTTCTTCCATCCGGACGCCGATCCGGCGGTGAACTATGGCGGCATCGGCGGCGTCATCGGCCACGAGATCAGCCACGGCTTCGACGACCAGGGCCGCAAGTCCGACGGCGACGGCGTGCTGCGCGAATGGTGGACCGCCGCCGACGCCGCCAAGTTCAAGACCCAGTCCGACAAGCTGGGCACCCAATATTCGGCCTTCGAGCCGCTGCCGGGGGCCAAGGTCAATGGCCAGCTGACCATGGGCGAGAACATCGGCGACATGGGCGGCCTGGCCTTCGCCCTGGACGCCTACCACGCCTCGCTGCACGGCAAGCCCGCCCCGGTGATCGACGGCTTCACCGGCGACCAGCGGGTCTATATGGGCTGGGCCCAGGTCTGGCGGCAGAAGACCCGCGACGACGCCCTGCGCCAGCAGGTGGTCACCGACCCGCACTCGCCGGCCTATTTCCGGGTCAACGGCACGATCCGCAACCAGGAAGGCTGGTACAAGGCCTTCGACGTCAAGCCGGGCGACAAGCTCTATGTGGCGCCGGAAGACCGCGTCCGCATCTGGTGA
>JAQGIN010000094.1 GCA_028291125.1 Caulobacter sp. | reverse complement strand
TGTCGACCCCATCGAGCACGCCACGCAGCGTGCGGAAGGAAAAGCGCAGGGGCAGCTCGCGCACCTCGGCATGCACGGCGCGGGCGCTGAGCGCGTATTTGCTGCCCTCGTCGACGAACACCTGCGGGTCGGCGCCCTGGAAGGAGAAGATCGACTGTTTCTTGTCGCCCACCGCGAAGACGGTGCGCTCGACGGCCCGGTCGGTCCCGGCGTCGCCGCTGAAGAATTCGGCGGTCAGCTGGCGGACGATCTCCCACTGGTCGGGGGCGGTGTCCTGGGCCTCGTCGAGCAGGATGTGGTCGACCCCGCCGTCCAGCTTGTACAGCACCCAGGCGGCGTCGACCCGCTCGGTGAGCAGCACCTTGGTCTTGTCGATCAGGTCGGCGAAATCCAGCGCCCCGCGCGACGCCTTCTCCTGGGCGTGGGCGATCAGATAGAGGCCGGCCAGGCGCAGGGCGTCGGCGGTGTCCTCGGCCACCCGGGCGGCGCGCAGCCATTCGCGGGCCTCCTCCAGCCGCTCCTGCTCGGCCAGCAGGCGTTGGCGCAGGTCCTCGCGGCCCTTCAGGCCCGAGGTCTTGGCCGGCCAGGTCGCCGGCGTGCCGACGCCCTTCTCGGTGAACAGGGCGGCCAGGATCTGGTCGAGGGTGGCAGACTCGCTCTCAGCCACGGCCGCCAACTGCTCGGCGCATTTGACGTCGGTCTTGCCGCCGTGATGCAGGACCTTGGCGACCGACCGCAGCAGGTCGCGGTCGAGCTCGGCCATGGCCTCGGCGGCGATGGCCTCGACCGAGGCCGGGGCCTGGAAGCCGCAGACGCTCCAGACGTGCGCGATCGCCCCCTGCAGGCCGCCGCGGGCCTTCAGCTCGTCGGCCAGGGCCCCACGCCGGGTCTCGAAGGCGGCGAACATCGCCTGGAAGGCGTTGAAGTCCAGGGCCACCGAGAACCGCGCATAGGCGATGGCGAAGGCGTCGTCATGCGTGGTGACATAGGCGGCGACGCTGCGCAGGGCGGCCTGGGCGATGGCGGCCGAGGCGGAGTCGTCCATCACCTGGAAGCCCGGCGACACCCCGGCCTCGAGCGGAAACCGCCGCAGCAGCTTCTCGCAGAAGGCGTGGATGGTCTGGATCTTCAGGCCGCCGGGGGTCTCCAGGGCGCGGGCGAACAGGGCCCGGGCGCGCGACAGGGCGCGGGCGTCGAACTGATCCTCCGGCTCGCCGACCAGCCTCGACAGTTCGTCGCGCAGCGGGGCGTCGGCGGTCACCGACCAGCCGCCCAGCCGCTCGAACAGCCGGCGCTGCATCTCGGCGGCGGCGGCCTTGGTGTAGGTGACGCAGAGGATGGCCTCCGGCGCCGAGCCGGCCAGCAGTAACCGCGCCACCCGGTCGATCAGGGTCTTGGTCTTGCCCGAGCCGGCGTTGGCGGTGACGAAGGCGCTGATCGCCGGATCGGCGGCGATGCGTTGGGGGTCGGGGGTGGTCATGACCTCCTCCGTAGATCCAAAGCTGTCGTCATCCCGGCCGCAGCGCGCAGCGCGAAGAGCCGGGACCCAGGGGCCGTGCGCACGGCCCCTGGGTCCCGGATCGTCCCTGCGGGACGTCCGGGATGACGGCGAGAAGAAAGGGCTCGGATCATCGACAATAAGCCCCTCATCCTTCCCCCTCCGCGTCGTCGCCGCTGGTCGACCATTCGAACACCCGCGCCAGATGGGCGTAGTCGCCGACATGGTCGTGGACGAATTGCGGGGCGGTGCGCGAGCGGTAGGGCTGGTCGGGGTCGTCATAGCGCTCGATCAGGGCCCGCAGGCCTTCCAGCGCCTTGAGGGCGGCGGCGTGGCTGTCGGGGCCGCCGGCCACCCGCACCTGCTCCTCGCCGGCCGGTCGGCGGCCGGTGACTCGCAGATAGGTCAGGTCGCCGGGGGTCCGGCCGTCGAGGCCCGGAAAGCCGCCGTGCAGCAGAATGGCGGCGGTCAGGGTCAGCTGCGGCGAGAAGCCGGTCTCGACCTGCTTCTTCGATGGCGCGGCGCCGGTCTTGTAGTCGAGGATGTGGGCCAGGCCGTCGGCGGTGGGCTCGATGCGGTCGGCCTTGGCGGTCAGGGTGAACGGCCGGCCACCGATGGGGAAGGTCAAGGTCCCTTCGGCCTCGACGACGATCCGCTCGGCTCCCGCCCGGCGGCGGGTCTCCAGCTCGGCCACCCACTGGGCGGCCTCGCGGGCCAGGGCGCGTTCGCGGGCCAGGGCGGCGGGCGGCATGCCGGCGGCGACCAGCTCGGCCATGTACAGGCCCTCGAAGATCGCCGCCGCGTCGGGCGGCACGGCGACCGGATGGGCCTCGGCGAACCGCTCGAACGCCTTATGGATGGCGGTGCCGCGGGCCCGCGCCTCGACCGGCTCGTTGGGCCGGTCCAGCGGATAGAGCTTGAGGATGTCGCGGGCCCAGACGGCGTAGGGGTCGCGGGTCAGGGCCTCGACGCGGGTGACGGCCATCTTGCGCGGCCGGTCGGCGACCGGCGGGGTCGGGGCCGGGCGCTTGGCCGGGGCGTAGGGGCCGGGGGCGTCGAGGTCGCGGGCCCAGGCCAGCACGTCGGCGCGGCCGGGCAGGGTCAGGCCGGCCCCGCGCGCCAGGGTCTTCAGCCGCCACAGCCAGCGCGACTCCACGGCCGGCGCGCCCTCGCGCCGCTGGGTGTGCACCAGCACGACGGATGGCGCGCAGGCGGCCTGGGCGAAATCGTGCGCCGACAGCCCGACGCGGCGCTCGGGTTCGGGCAGGCCCATACGGGCGCGCATCGGCCGCGACAGGAAGGGATCGACGGGCGGGATGCGCGGCCACACCCCCTCCTCAAGACCGGCCAGGACCAGCACATCGGCGCGCACCAGCCGCGCTTCCAGGGCGCCGAGAATCTGCAGGCGCGGGTGCGACTGGCCCGCGGGGCGCGCGCTCTCGCCGTTCAGCAGGCGTTGCAGCAGCTCCGAAAAGCCGCGCGGCGTGGTGGGCGGCAGACCCTGGCCTTCAAAGATCAGCGCCGACAACAGGCCGGCGGTCGCCTCGCCGCCGGGCCCGGACCACAGCGCCGCGTCGGCGAAGGATTCCAACGCCTCGACCAGGGCCCGCGCAGCCTGCGACGGCGCCGCTGGGCCGTCGGCGAACACGGCGGCGGCGAGGCCGAGCGCGTCGAACAGGCGTCGCAGCAGGGGCGCGGTCTGCGCG
>JAQGIN010000092.1 GCA_028291125.1 Caulobacter sp. | reverse complement strand
GTCCGTCAGGACGTCGAGATGCTTCATCACCGCCGGAAGCTTGATCGCGAACGGCCGCGCAAGCTGGCTGATCGAGACGTTTTCCTCCTGCTCGAGGCGCGCGAGGATCGCCCGGCGGGTCGGGTCGACCAGCGCCGCGAACGTGCGGTCAAGGTTGGGGTCCAGATGCTTCACCATATAGTGAAGTATTTGCCGCTGTCCCTCGGCTGTCAAGGCCGCCGATTGGGTTCAACCTCCCATGCCCGCCAACCGCGACGCCTTTGAGCCGGGACGCAGCGACCAGAGTCATCGGCGCCCCGCTGGCCTGGGGATCGCCTTATCCGCCGCCCTCATCGGCCTTCTGGTCGGGCGAGCGATAGGTCTCGGCGATGGCTCGCACCAGCCAGTCCTCGGCGGTGTCGGCGCGCTTGCGCAGATAGGCCTTGGTCTCCTCGTAGACCCGCCGAAATCCCTCCAGCAGCAGGGCGGGCGGCACGACACTGATCTGCTCGCCCACCTCGTCGCGAAATTCCTTGAACGAGATCCAGAAGGTGGTCGGCAGCTTGTTGTCCATCGACTGGCGCGCCAGATCTGGATCGTTGAACATCAAGGCCAGCAGGATCGAAACGGCGTCGCTGCGGGTGGCCAGGGCGAAGAGCCGGATCTTGGCCAGGTCCAGACCACCCCGACCCGCCTCGAAATCCTGGTAGGTCCGCACGGCGATCGCCATGCTCGACGCCACTTCGGCGACGGTCAGGCGGCGTTCCTTACGGAGCATCCTCAGAATCTGTGAGAGCTGGCGGGCCTGGCGCGCGAGGGGCGTCGAGGGCGAGCCGGACATGCGACGCTCCGAACTCGTGGGAACAACTTAGGATCGAATATAGACGCGCAACCGGTCTCGTCCGTCAATCGAACGCGTTCAGCCAAGCGGCCTCGCCACGGCCGGCCTTGCAGGCCCGGCAGGCCCGGCAGGATCGATCCGAGAGCGGACGGTGACGGCTCGCGGCGAAACCGGCAGGGATCGGGCCGCGAGCATGCGGCCAACGGCGCGGTCATCCCCAAAAGCCCCGCGCGTCGGCGGGCTTGGCCAACGCACGGCGGTGAGGGCGGGTCCTGGCGGGTCGTCCCGGCTCGACGCGACCGATCGGCCGAGGCGAGACTTGCGATTTCGCCAGGGAGCCAGACCGTGGGCCGAGACCGAGATCCTTTCGACCGGACGATGGACGCCCTGCGCCATCGCCTGGAGGCGACCGGACCGCTGCAGGGCGCGGCCCTGCCGATCAACGCCCTGGCCAAGGGGCTGGGCGTCAGCCCGACACCGGTCCGCGAGGCCCTGGCGATGCTCGCCGGCGAGGGAGCCATCGTCAGGACGGCCGCCGGCTATTGTGGCGCGACGCACGATCCCGCTAGCCTTGCCGGACTCTATGGACTGGGGCGCGTCCTGGCCGTGGCGGCAGTCCTCCGGTCTGGACCGGAGGGCTGGAGCTTGGTGGGATCGCAGGCGCAGGACGCCGACGCGCTTATCCGGGACCTGGCCGCCGCCGCCGATGGCGCGCTGGCGGCGGCTCATCGCCGTGTTCACGCCCAATTGGTCCCGTTCGCCGCCGCGACGCGAAGGGCGCTGGGCGATGGCGAGGCGGAACGTGATCGCCTGCTGGCGGCCGTCCGGGCGGGAAACGCCGGCGAGGTCGGCCAACGGGTCCGCAGGTACTACGACCGGCGCGCCAACGGCGCCGCGCGCGTCCTCGCCGCCTCGGTGGGGCTGCTCAAATAGGTGGGAATATAGGTTTGAATATACGAGCGCCCGGTCGCCTCCTGGTGAGGCCGCGATCGGCGGCTTTCAACGACTGAAGGAGAAGACCATGCACTCGTTCAAGCTCATCTGCCTGGGTTCGGCCAAGCGCCTGACCCAGGACGGAAGCGGCATCCTCGTGCCCGAGGTGGTTCAACCCGACAACTACAACGGCATCTGAGCCTCCGCCCCGGCGGCGGCTCGCGACCGCCACCGGAGCCCTGGCGAGCGGGCGCCTGCACGACGTCCGCCTCGTCGCCCGCCGGTCGCCTTTGCGCGACCGGCCATCGAGGACTTCAGCGATGACGTACAGCCTCATCGGCCTGGGCGCGGTCTGCGCCCTGACCCGGGACGGCGGCGGCACGCTGCTGCCGGAGATGTTCGCGCCGGACCGCTACGACTGCGGCTGAGCATCATCTCGGCCCGCGGCCCCTTCGGGTCGCGACCGCGAGGCCGGTCCTTCGGGCTAAACCCGAAGGGTCGGCCCGCTTGTCGGGTTTGTCTTCCCTCATCCTCCAGCACGGAGCGCTGGCATGACGCTATGCTTGGCCAACGGCGTTCACGCCGTCCAGGTCGGTTCTGATCTGGTGTTTCTAAGCCGCGGGAACGACGCCTATTTCTGCCTGCCTCTCGATCCCGGAGCGATCGACTTGAACGGGGACCACATCGTCGCGCACCTGCCCGGCTTGGCCCAGGCGCTTTGCGAGTCCGGTCTGGTCGCGCCGGCGACGGCGGAGAGGACGCCGCGGCCGAGCGGACCGCCGACGGTTCCGACCCGCACCGCCCGCCGCCTGATCGATGATCAGATCAGGACGATCGATCGGCGTCCACGGCTGCGCCATCTGCGGGCGCTCGGCGTCGCGGCCCGCGCCGCCATGCGCGGCCGGGACCGTCCGATCAGCGATCTTGTCCGTATCGAAGGCCGGCGGGCCCAGGCGGAGCCTTCGCCGCGGCTCCTGGCCGATCTCACCGTCTACCGGCGGCTGACGCCTTGGCTGCCCATCGACGGGCTGTGCCTTTTTCGCAGCCACATGCTGCTGCGCTATCTGAACGCTCTGGGCCATGGCGCGCGCTGGGTGTTTGGGGTGCGCACCTGGCCCTTCCGGGCGCATTGCTGGCTGCAGGTCGGCGACGTCGCGCTGGATGACGAGGCCGAGCGCCTGTCGGCCTACGCGCCGATCATGGCGGTGTGACGTGGGCTATCTGGTGCTCAGCCATCCACCGGGTCGGCCGGGGGAAGCCTTCGCCGCCATGGTCGGGGATCTTGGCGCGCAGGCCAAATGGACGCTGGCCCTGAAAGTCTTCGGCCTTGCGGTCTTCGTCAGCGGCAAGGCCGCGCCGAACGTGCGGCCGATTTGCGGAGTCGCGGGCGTCGGCGGCGTTCTGGTCGGCCAGGCCTTTGACCGCGCGGCCGCCGAGCGCGGCGCGGCGGCGAGCGCCAAACTCGATGGCCTGGCCGATCTGGATCCGCTGGACGCTTGCCGGCGGCTGGTTGTGGGAGCCTGGGGCGACTATGTCGCCGTCCTTGTCCCGCGCAGAGCCGATCCGCCGACCCTGCTTTGCCCGCCGATGGGGGCGCTGCCGGCGTTCGCCTGGATCCGCGACGAGGTCACGCTCATGGGTTCGTCGATTCCCGACGGGATCGCCGCGCCCCAAGGCCTGGCCATCGATTGGAGCCTGCTGGCCGACATCCTGGCCGAGCCGCCGCGCGCGGGCGGCGCGCCGCCGCTGAGCGGGTTGGCCTGGATTGCGCCCGGGACGGTTGCCCACGGGGCTGGCGCGGCCACGCTCACGACGCTTTGGTCACCGGCCCCCTTCGCCCGCCGGCGCGACCGGCGCACCCAAGCGCCTGGACCGGAGCTGGAGGCCGCCCTGGCGCGGGCCGTCGACGTCTCCATCAGCGCGCACGCCGCTGGGGCTGAGCGCATCCTCTGCGAGATATCGGGCGGACTGGACTCCGCCGTCGTCGCCACCGGCCTGGCGGCTTTGGGCAAGCGTCCGGTGCGGGTGACCAATTTCTACCGCGACCAAGCCGAGGCCGATGAGCGGCGCTACGCCCAGGCGGTCGCCGACCAGATCGGCGCGCCGCTGGCGACCATGCTGCGTCCTGCGATGCTCATGAGCGAAGAGAGCCTGGCGTTCAGCGCCCGATCGGTGCAGCCCAACTTCAACGCCGTCGACATCGAGTACGACCGCCTGCTGGCCCGGGAGATCGCGCAGGCCGACGCCGACGTCATGTTCACCGGCCATGGCGGGGACGTGGTCTTCCTGCAGATCGGCGCGGCCGAACTGGCCGCCGACCTCCTGCGCGGCGAGCCTTGCGAGGGGCGCCGCCTCGCCAGGCTCGGCGACATCGCGCGGCGCACGCGGCGCTCTGTCTGGAGCCTGGCCTGGCAGGCCCTGATCGGCCGTCCCGGCACGGGCGCGCCCGACCGTATGGTGAACCGCGCCAACCTCGCGTCCTCGCGGCGAGCCCTGGGCCCGGGCCACCCCTGGATGCGGGATCTTGGGGGCGTCACGCCGACCAAGCGCCTGCAGATCGGCGGGCTCGTCCTCAGCCAGCGGGTCTTTCACGAGACCTTGCGCGGCGAGGTGGTGCGCCAGGCCCATCCGCTTCTCAGCCTTCCGGTCGTCGAACTCAGTCTCTCCATCCCCGCGCCGCTGCTCAGTTCCGGCGAGGGCGAGCGGAGCTTGGCGCGGCGGGCCTTCGCAAGCCGCTTGCCGGCGTCGATCGTGGCACGGCGCTCGAAGGGCGACATCAGCGTCTTCTTCGGCAAGAGCCTGGCGCGCAGCGTCGGCTTCCTGCGGCCGTACCTGCTGGACGGAAGACTGACGGCCAAGGGCCTGCTCGACCGCGCCGTCCTTGAGGCGATCTTGGATCCCGACACCCTGATCTGGCGCGACGACTATGGTCAGATCCTCGCGGCGGCGGCGATCGAGGCTTGGGTGCGTCATTGGGAAGGGCGGATCGCGGCCGGTTTGGCCGCGACGTCCTCGCCCGGGGATCGCCGCGGGAAGAAGGCGCGCGCGTAGAGGTCGCGACGCAGGCCCGACTTGCCTGCGTGAGCGACGGTCTGGACGTCTGGCTTCTGGAACGGTCCTAAAGTCCGTTTCCGGCGCGAAACCGCCGCCGTTGAGGCCAGACTGGGCCAGGGACAAGGCGTAAGGTGACCGTGCCAAGAGGGCCCAGACGCCCATGGATCAGGCTACGATGACCCAGCATCGAATCTACACAACCAGCTTCGCGAGCGTCTATCCGCACTACGTCGCCAAGGCGCAGAGGAAGGGGCGCACGAAGGCCGAGGTCGAGCAGATCATCCGCTGGCTGACGGGCTTCAGTCAGGATGAGCTCGACGCCCATCTTGCGAAAGGATCAGACTTCGAGACCTTCTTCGCCCAAGCGCCCAAACTTCACCCCGCTCGAGCCAACATCAAGGGCGTGGTCTGTGGCGTTCGCGTGGAAGATGTCGTCGAGCCATTGATGAAAGAGATCCGCTACTTGGACAAGCTGATCGACGAGCTCGCCAAGGGAAAGGCGATGGACAAAATTCTGCGAGAATGAAACGTCCGCTTTGCGGCGGGGCGCCAACACCAGCTGCTGGCGCTGCTTCGGCATCGCAGTCCCGCGACACAGCGACGTGACATTGGGAGGCGGCCCCGGTAGCCACCGCTTGCTGATGGCCCATAGAATAAGTCCATGGCGAGCTGGCCATCGATCACCCGCGATTTGGAAGACCCTGACTTGATCGAGCAATATGGATGGTCCGATCTGCTGGAGAAGGCCTTCGCGCCGCACGCGCGCGCAGGCCACGCCCCCGGGCGCATCGTCGTCCAGCAACGCGATGGCTATCTGGTCGCCACCGATAGCGGGGAGCTGAGGGCCAAGGCTTCAGGCCGCCTGCTTCACGAGGCCAAGGAGGCGGGCCACCCGGCCGTCGGCGATTGGGTGGCGCTTTCGCTGAACCTGGTGGAACGTAGCGCCACCATCCACGCCATCCTGCCGCGCCGTACGACCTTCGTCCGCCGGGCGGCCGATAGCCTGCAACGGCTGCAAGTCATCGCCACCAATATCGATGTCGCCTTCGTCGTCACCTCGATGAACGCTGACCTCAATCCTCGCCGCATCGAGCGCTATCTCGCCGCTGCATGGCAGAGCGGGGCCCGGCCGGTGGTGGTGCTGACCAAGTCCGACCTTTGCGCCGATCCGCAAGGCCAGGCCGCCGAGATCGCCGCTCTGGCCGAGGGCTGTCCGGTGCTGGTGGTCTCGGCGCGGCAAGGCCTTGGTCTGGACGCCCTGCTGGCTCAGGTGAGGCCGGGTGAGACCTGCGTGCTCATCGGCTCCTCCGGTGTCGGCAAGTCCACCCTTGTCAACGCGTTCTTGAGCGAAGACCGGATGGCGACGGGAGCGATCCGCGACGCCGACGATCACGGCCGCCACACCACCAGCCACCGCCAGTTGGTCCTGCTGCCCGGCGGCGGGCTGATCCTCGACACGCCGGGCATCCGCGAAGTGGGCCTGATCGACGCCGACGAGGGCGTGAGCGTCGTGTTCGACGACATCGAGCAGCTGGCCCAGGACTGCCGGTTCAACGACTGCGGTCACGCCAACGAACCTGGCTGCGCCGTGCGCGCCGCGCTGCGGAGCGGCGCTCTGGATCCTGCCCGCTGGGCCCACTTCCGAAAGCTTGGACTTGAACTGGCGGCGGTGGAAGACAAGGCGGACCGGGCGGCCAAGGACGCCGAGCGACGCCGCCTCGCCGGGCTTCAGAAGGTATATCGCGCCACAAAGAGGGACGACCGCGGCGCCGACTGATCATCGGGCGGCGTTCAGCCGTGTCCCCGCTGTCGGCGGAGGGAAGGCTTTTTTGCAGAATGTGGTCTGCTCCCGCGGGCGAACGGGTTAGGTGACGGATCCAGTCCCTACGAGAGACGACAATGCCCACCTACACCATCGTCACCACCAGTGCGGCCCAAGGCAGCGACGCGGCCGAGGTGAGCACGCTTGCCGACGAGTTCGTCAACGAAAGCGAAGCCTTGGGGTACTCGCGCCGAATGGCCGACGAGATGCTAGGCCTCGCCCATCAGCTCTCGCTGGACTTCGACTACAGCAATGTCGGCCTCTACGATGGCGACTTGATCGACGAGGACCTTGATCCGACGCATCCATCGTTCCTTGGCATTTGGGTGCTCGACGATATGGGCGCCGCATTCGTCCCCGCGGACGAATTCCGACAAAGCGAAACAGAGTCTGACCTCCCCTAGACGTGGCCATCCAAACTTCGGCCCACCCTAGCTGGCGACCCTAGCGGGGGCTTTGCGCGAAGCGATCGTTGGCGGCGAGCCTAACCTGCGAACGTCCGGGTCCTTGGCGGTCCGAGTCTGGTTATGGCGCTGTCCGGCGCGGCCATGGACGGTGGACCAAGCCGGCGAGGGCGGCGCGCGGGCCATGGATCAGGCCCATGGCCCGCCCGGCGTCATCGGCCCCCGGGCGGCTTGGTCGCCCGGTGCGCGGTCACGATCCAGGCGCGGGAGTCGAAGAGCACGCCGTCGGCGGTCAGATGCGCATCCAGCAAGGCGCCAAGGCGCTGGAACAGCTCTCCAGCCGGCGCACGTTTTGCGAGGAACAGCTCGACGATGGCCTCGTACGCCGCGCTGATATCGGGCCCATAAAACACCGGCTCGCGCACTTCGGCGAAGGCGATGGACACAAAGCCGGCGGCGGTCAAAACGCCCGTCGTGACCGCGGGATCACCGAGCGAGAACGCGGGGGGCGCAGGCGCGACTTGGCTGTCGTCCGGCGCCAACACGCCCTGCAGGGCGGTGGCCCATTCGTTACGATCACGGCCCTGCCACACCATGAGCACGAGGCGGGCTCCAGGGCGCATCGCCCGGGCCAGGTTGGTGAAGGCGGCGACGGGATCGGCGAAGAACATCACGCCAAAGCGGCTGACGCACAGGTCGAAATGGGCGACTGGAAACGCCTGGCTCTGCGCATCGGCCTGCTCGAACACGATGTTTCGCAACCCCTCCGCCGCGCTTCGCTGGCGCGCCGCCTCGAGCATCTCTTCCGACACATCGACGCCGACTACGCTTCCCCGCACCGCGAGGCGGGCGGCGTCCCGCGTGGATCGCCCGGCGCCGCAGCCGATATCGAGCACGCGGTCGCCTGGACCAACCTTGAGGGCGGCGCGAAAGTGCTCATCGTGTCGCCGCAGTTCGGCGTCGTAGAAGTCAGCCCGATCGAAAGCCA
>JAQGIN010000073.1 GCA_028291125.1 Caulobacter sp. | reverse complement strand
AGGCCTGACAGTCACGATCCTCGCCGTACCAGGCCATGGCCTTGCCAAGGATGAGGTCCTTCAGGGCCAAATCCCCCGCCGCCTGGGCGTACTCCCAGGTCAGGGCCAGGGCGAAGGCGGTGTTGGTGTGGACCCCGGCTCGCAGCGGATAGTCGGCCTTGGGCAGGAAGGCCTTGAAGCGGTCGACGAAGGCGTCGGCCAGCGGGGCCAGGGCCGACGCCCAGACCCTCCCATCCGGCGTCGCGTGCTGGCGCAACTCGGCGGCCAGCATCAACAGCCAAGCCCAGCCGTAGGGCCGCTCGAACCCGCCGGTCAGCGGCCGGGCCAAATAGGCCAGCTCGCCCGCAACCTTGGCCGCGGTGAAGCCCTGGGCGAACCAGGCGCGGATGGCGTCCGCCTCGGGCAGGTCGGGATACAGCCGCAGCAGCCGCGCCAGCAGCCAGTGGCCGTGCACGCAGGAGTGCCAGTCATAGCTGCCGTAGAAGATCGGGTGCAGCTGCCGGGGCGTGCCGCCATCGTCCGGCCCCGCGAACACGTGCAGCAGCACATTGGGATATTCCTGGCCGACATGGCCCAGGGCGGCGCGGGCCAGGGCCGAGGCCTGGTCGAGGGTCAGGTCGGTCATCAGAAGCGGAACACCAGGAGGTACATCAAGAGGATATTGCCGGTCAGAACCAGCAGGGCCGTCGGGGTCTGGGCGCGGATCACCGCCCCGCCCGGCAGTTGCAGCAGCGCGGTCGGCACGATGTTGTGCGAGGCCATCGGCGTCATCAGCGTGCCGCAGAAGCCGGCCAGCATGCCGATCGAGCCCATGATCGCCGGGTCGCCGCCGAACCGGTGGACGATCAGCGGCACCCCGACCCCGGCCGTCAGCACCGGAAAGGCGGCGAAGGCGTTGCCCATGATCATCGTGAACAGCGCCATGCCGATGCAATAGGTGGCCACCGCCGCGAACGGGGTGTCGACCGGCAGGAAGCGGTGGATCAGCTCGCCGACCGCGTCGCCGACCCCGGCCAGGGCGAACACCGCCCCCAGCGAGGCCAAGAGCTGCGGCAGGATCGCCGCCCAGCCGACGGTGTCCATCAGCCGCCGCGCCTCCTGCGGCGGGGCCGACAGCGGTGGCCGCAGCATGGCCATGACGATGGCCAGGGCGATGACCACGCCGAGCGCCATGGAGATCACCGTCACCTGCTTGGGATCGACCAGCGGCGCGCCGGCGATCTTCACCGCCTTGAACACCAGGGTGCCGACCAGGGCGGTGATCGGGATGGCCAGCACCGGCAGGAACAACTTCGAGCCCCAGCGCAGCGAGCTGGCCTCGCGCTCTTCCGGCGTGGTCGTCGCTGGCTTGGACAGGCCGATGCCGCCCAGGCCGCCGATCAGCACCATGGCCAGCACCAACAGGCCGTTGCCGAAATTGCCCAACCGGCCGCCGGCCAGGAAGCTCAGCGCGAACAGGCCCCAGAAGGCGGTGTTGTTCCAGCGCTTGGGATTGCCTGAGTCGCGGGCGCTGAACACGGCGATGGCCCCGAAGATCAGTCCCGCCAGGACATAGGCCGCCTCGACGCGGATCATTGGTCGGGCTCCGGCGCCGCCGAGGTCTTGTCTGGCCGGGCCAGGCTGCGGTCGAGCAGCAGCAGGCGCACGCCATGGACGACGAAGGCCAGGATCGCCGTCGGGATCGCCCATAGAGAGATGTGCAGCGGCGCGGCGATCAGGCCGTTCTGCTCCAGCACAGCCTGGATCAGCAGCACCGAGCCGAAGGCGATGAAGATGTCCTCGCCGAAGAAGGCTCCGACATTGTCGGCGCTAGCCGAGAAGGCGCGGATCAGCTGGCGGCGCTTGTCGCCCGGCGGGCCGCGCAGGTTCTCCTCGGCTCCCTCGGCCATCGGCGCGATCAGCGGCCGCACCATCTGCGGGTGGCCGCCCAGCGACAGCAGGCCCAGGGCGGCGGTGACCTGGCGGATGAACAGATAGGCCAGCAAGAGCCGTCCCACCGTCGCCGACCGCAGTTGGCCGATCAGGGTGCGGGCCCGGGCCTGCAGGCCGTAGCGTTCCAGCAGGCCGATGACCGGCAGGACCAGGAACACCAGGCTGATATAGCGGCTGTCGTTGAAGGCCTTGCCGAAGGTCGAGACGATGGTGACCAGGTCCAGCCCGCCGGCCAGGCCGGTGACGATCGCCGCCGCCGTCACCACCACGATCGGATTGAACCGCGCGGCCAGGCCGACGACGACCACGAGGATTCCCAGCAGGCTCAGCATGTCGGCGTGTCTCCGCGCACAGGACGGTCGAGGCTTTAGTAGTAGCGCGGGATCGGGCCCAGCTGCGGCGTCTGGATGTCGGTCAGGTCGAAGAACACCTCGTCGACATAGCACCAGCCCCAGCCCTCGGGCGGATCATAGCCCTCGATGATCGGATGGCGGGTGGCGTGGAAATGCTTGGTGGCGTGGCGGTTGGGGGACTGGTCGCAGCAGCCGACATGGCCGCAGGTCCGGCACAGCCGCAGGTGCAGCCAGCGCGCGCCGGCGGCCAGGCACTCCTCGCAACCGCGCGCGCTCGGCGTCACCACGCGGATACTGTCCAGATGACTGCAGTCGGCGCTCATGTTCGGCTTCCCCGTGACGAGGGGCGAGCCTGCCACGGCCTTGGCCGCGACGCTACGCCTCGACGGCGATGATCTCGACCTCGCCGCCGCCAACCACGGCGGTGTCGCCGACCCCCTTGCCCAGCAGGGCCCGGGCCAGGGGCGAGACATAGGACACGCTGCCCCGGGCCGGATCGGCCTCGTCCTCGCCGACGATGCGGAAGGTCTGCCGCCGACCGTCCTCGCGGTCGAAGGTGACGCCGCCGCCGAACTGCACGACCGCGGGGTCGGGCTCGGGCTCGACCAGCTGGGCGCTGGCCCGGCGGGCGGAATAGTAGCGCAGATCGCGGGTGGCGCGGGCCATGGCGGTGCGATCGACCTCGACGCCGCCATGGGCCTGGGCGGCGGCGTAGGCGGCGCGCGCCTGGGCCAGGGCCGCGTCCAGCTGGGCCATACCCGCCGGCGTCACCAGGTTGGCGTGCGGCGAGATCGGCCGGTCCAGTAGATTGGCGGCCTCGGCCTCGCTGTCGTTTTCCTTGGTGAAGGCGACGCTCATGGGTCTCTGTCTTCTCTATCCATCCGCACGCCGATATGGGCGACGCCGCGCTCGGCGGCGATCCGCATCTGTCGCTGGCGCTCGGCGTAGCGCCCGCGCCGCTCATCGTCCCGCGTCTGATGACAACGAGGACAGCTGACCCCGGGTTCAAACAGCGGCGACTCCTGGTCGGCGGGGCTGACCGGCATCCGGCAGCCGTGGCACAGGACATGGGTCCCCGGGGCCAGGCCATGGCCGACCGCCACCCGCTGGTCGAAGACGAAGCATTCGCCGCGCCACAGGCTGTCGGCCGCCGGCGTCGTCTCCAGATAGCGCAGCACCCCGCCCTCGAGATGATGCACCTGGTCGACGCCCTGGGCCTTGAGATAGGCGGTGGCTTTCTCGCAGCGGATGCCGCCGGTGCAGAACATCGCCACCTTCGGCGCCGCGCCGTGCGTCCGCTGGACGTCCGCCACCAGGGCCGCGCCATGGTCGCGGAACCAGGCCGGGAAGTCGCGGAAGCTGATCGTGCCCGGGTTCACCGCCCCGGCGAAGGTGCCGACCGCCACCTCATAGGCGTTGCGGGTGTCGATGACGATCGTGCCGGGTTCGGCGATCAGGGCGTTCCAGTCCTGGGCCCGCACATAGGTCCCGGCGTCGCGGACCGGATCGAGGCCGGGGACGCCCAGGGTGACGATCTCGGCCTTGATCCGCACCTTCAGGCGATGGAACGGCAGGGTGTCCGTCAGGGAAAATTTGACGTCGAGCTCGGCGCAGCCCGGCAGGCCGCGGATGTGGTCCAGCACCCGGGCGATCCCCGCCTCGGGGCCGGCGATCGTGCCGTTGATCCCCTCCCCGGCCAGCAGCAGCGTACCCTTGACGCCGCTCGCCGCGCAGACCCGCTCCAGCGGCCCGCGCAGGGCGGCGCAGTCGGCGAAGGTCGTGAAGCGGTACAGGGCGGCGACATGGATCGGCGCGCTCGGAGGGCTCATCGCACGGATTCCGGCAGGCGGAGGACGGGAGGCGCTGTCCTAGGCCTTGCCGCCGCGGCGGTCCAGGCGCCGACGGCCTTGCTCGCAAGCGGGCCGCCACGACACACCCTTGTCGTTAATTGCAAACCTGAAGGTGAATTAATCCAGCGCGCGGCTTTTCTCCCGTAAAACCCAGTTCGACGATCACCGAACGCGAGGGGGACTCCGTGAGCCACAAGACTATGCATCGCCATCTGCTATCCACGGCGACGCCGGCGCTCGCGGTCGTATTCCTGCTCGCCCTCACCGGCTGCGGCGGCAAGGCCGAGACCAAGAAGCCCACCAAGCCGCCCAGCGGCCAGACCGTCGGCGTCGCCGTGGTCGTCAACCAGGCCCTGCCGCGGGTGATCAACGCCTCGGGCACGATCTCGGCCTGGGAAGAGGTGCCGGTCGGCGCCGAGACCGGCGGCCTGACGGCGGTGGCGGTCAATGTCGACGAAGGCCAGATCGTTCGCCAGGGCCAGGTTCTGGTCAAGCTCAACGACGCCGTGCTGTCGGCCCAGGTCCGCCAGCAGGCGGCGGCGGTGAACAGCGCCCGCGCCACCCACGCCGAGGCCGAGGCGGCCCTGCGCCGCGCCCAGCAATTGAACAAGCAGGGCTATCTGTCCCAGGCCTCGCTCGACACCGCCCTGGCCCGCCAGCAGAGCGCCGCCGCCCAGGTGGCCGCCGCCCAGGCGTCGCAGGGCGAGACCGCCGCCCG
>JAQGIN010000065.1 GCA_028291125.1 Caulobacter sp. | reverse complement strand
CGCGGGCTGGAGGTCCAGGTTTTGATCGAGGCGGCGCAGCACGTCGTCAAGATCGCGCACCAGGAAGCCCCGGCCGACGACCCGAACCATGTCGCCCGGCTTGGGGTCGCGGGGACGGGGCGGAGGGGTGTTGAACGCTTCGGCGGGCATTTGGATGGCCGCCAGCGGAATGACCTCGATGCACAGGCCACCATCGACGGACGGCTCATAGACCGGCTTCTCGGGCGTGCAACCGACCCACAGCCGATCGAACGGCATCTCCGGCGTCAGCTGCGCCAGGCGGAACGGCTGGCCCTTGCTCAGCAGGTGCTCGACCACGCCGCCGATGTTGTCTGACACCAGGACGGTGGCGTGGGTCTTGATGGGCCGGAACGGACCTTGAAAATCCTCGAGGCTCTTGAGGAAGCCCGGGAACATCGGATCCCCGTGGTTGGGAAAATCGAGGTGGCCCTGCGGCTCGACCCGCGTAGGCGACACCGCCAGCGATTTGTGCACCCTCAGGAAGTGGGCGACATACGGGTGGCCCGGAAACGCCTGACGCCAATTGGCATGGCCGTGGATTTCCAGCTTGCCGACGATCTGCGCGGCCGTCTCGTCGGCGTCGTGGACCATCAGATCGCCGCTGAGCAGCAGATCATAGAGGCTCATCTCGTTCTCCTTGCGTCGGCCGCGCGATGGCGCTCGCCGTTCGTGATCTTCAATCCTTGACCAGCAGCACGCTGCCCGCGAGCGGCCCGCCGCCGGCGGCGCAGACCGCCACGTGCGGGTCGCGGATCTGGCGTTCGCCCCCGCGGCCCCAAAGCTGGGCGCAGGCCTCGTGGACGTAGCCCAGTCCGTGCGTGCGCCCGCCCGACAGTTGGCCGCCGTTGGTGTTCAACGGCAGTTGGCCGTCCAGCGCGATGCGATGGCCGCCTTCCACGAAGGCTCCGCTTCCCCCCCGCGGGCACAGCCCCAGGCCTTCCAGCCAGAGCAGCGTCAGAATGCTGAAGCCGTCATAGAGCTGGGCGGTGTCGACATCGGCGGGCTTGAAATCAGTGCGGGCCCACATAGCGTTTCCCGCGTCCGGCGCGGCGTTCGCGGTCAGATCGACCTGGTCCCACAGGTAGGGCTGGTTCATCGCCGCGCCGATTGCCTCGATGCGAATGGGCGGATTGCGCAGGTCCCTGGCGATGTCCTTGCGCGACAGGATGATGGCGGTCGAGGCGTCGCAATGGACGTCGCAGTCGAACATCCGCAGCGGCGTCGAGATCATCTTCGACGCGAAATAATCGTCCATCGTCATGGGCTTGCGCATGACGGCCTTGGGGTTGAGCACGGCGTTGCGGCGGGCGTTCAGGGCGATCTGGGCCAGTTGCTCCGGCGTGGTGCCGTAGGCCCGCATATGGCTGTGGGCGTACATGGCGGTGATATTGACCACCGACAGCACATTGAACGGCGTGCACCACTGCCACATGAAGTTGCCGTCGCGCGCGCCGGATTTGGCGGCGAGGCTCTGGTCCTTGCTGCCGCTCAGACGGTTGCTGGATTCAGTTATGGTGCGGAAGACCAGCACGTTCTTGGCCATGCCCGAGGCGATGGCCATGGCCCCGTTCATGATCCCGGCCAGCGGCCCCGCCGCCTCGTAGCCGCCGCTGAACCAATTGCAGTTCAGGCCGAACATGCTGAGCACCGCCAACGGCCCGACCGGCGAGAAGCTGCTGCCATTGGCGTTGTCGCCGGGCCAGGAGCAGACGCCATCGATGTCCTTCGGGGCCAGGCCGGCGTCGGCGATGGCTTCCAGCGCCGCGTCCACGGTCAGTTGCATGGCCGAGCGCGAGGACGGGCGGCCGACCTCGGACTGGCCGACGCCCACGATGGCGACGTCCTTCTCCAGGATGCGCGCGCCCATCAGGCCGCCGCCTTTTCAAACAGAGGGATCCAGACGTCCTCGACGTTCTCGAACACGACGGTCACCGGCATGCCGATCTCGACGGCGTCGGGCGGGCAGTTGACGATATTGGACAGGAAGCGCAGGCCCGCCTGCTCCTCGAGTTCGACGATGGCGACGACGTAGGGATCGCCGAGCTCGGCGGTCCAAGCCTGATGGTTGATCGTGAAGGTCAGCACCCGGCCGCGCCCGGACACCGGCGTCGGCGCGACGTTCAGGCTGGTGCAATGGCGGCAGACCGGCGCGGGCGGGTGGAAATACCGCGTGCAATCGCCGCAACGGTGCATTCGCAGTTCGCCGACCTCGCCTCCGGTCCAGAACGGCCGCGTCTCCGCGTTCAGCAATGGAAGCTTTCTCACCGTGGCGCCCCTAGACTGTGCTGACGACGATCCATCTAGCGCCCCACGAAAATGGGCTGGCGCTTTTCCTTGAACGCCGCGGCGGCCTCGCGGCGATCTTCGGTCGACATCAGAAGGACGAACAGATCTTTTTCCAGCTTCAGGCCCGCGCGAAGGTCCAGCTCAAACCCGTCGCGGGCGGCTTCCTTGACGTAGGCCGAGGCGGCGGCGGGCCTGGAGGCGATGCGTTCGGCTAGGACCTGGACCTCGTCGAACAGGCTGTCGTTGGAGGCCGACAAGCGTGAAACCAGCCCGATGCGATGGGCTTCCGCCGCGTCGATTCGATCGCCGGTCAGCAACAGGTCGAGCGCCCGGCCAAGGCCGACGATGCGAGGCAGGCGTTGGGTGCCGCCGCCGCCCGGGATCAAGCCGAGCCCGGTTTCAGGCAGGCCGAACAGGGCGTTCGGCGCGGCAACCCTCATGTCGCAAGCCATGGAGATTTCCAGACCGCCGCCCAGGCAATAGCCGTGGATGGCGGCGATCACCGGCTTGCGCACCCGGTCCAAGGTCTCGATCCAGCCCGGCGTCATCTCGGCGCGGAGCGCCGGCAGGGACGTCGCGTCGTTCTGCGACTTGATGTCGGCGCCGGCGCAGAAACCACGTTCGCCCGCGCCCCGGATAACGATCGCGCCGACATCGGAATCGGCGTCGAGCAATTCCAGCGCCTGCGCCACCTCGCGGCGGAGGGCGGGATTGATCGCGTTGATCTGCCCGGGGCGGCTCAGAACGATCCAGCCCACGCGATTGACGCGTTCGATCTGGACGGCTTTTTCGATGGCTCCATCTGCCATGGTCGTCATGCTCCGACGTCACCGGCGGACGGCGCGCCATCACCGACGGTGTCCTGGAAATTGCGAAGGGGAGGGCTCATGCGGTTGCTCCGCCAGCGAAACGCTCCGAGCGGCGCGCGGCGAGCCAGGCGGCGAAGAAATGCAGGCCCGACCACAGGCTGAAGATCATCACCGCGGCGATGCCGACCTTCAAGGAGTTGGTTCCCCCGACGCGGTCGCTGACCACGCCAACGACCAGGGGGCCAACGCCGTAGCCGACGAGATTGGTCACGGCCTGAACCGCGGATACGACGACGCCTCGCATGCGCGGCTCCACGCCGGTGACGAGGATCGCATAGGCGGGCGCCGTGAAGCCGCGCGAGACGATCTCGAAGACGATGAAGCCAAGGGCCACGACCGTCAGGGACGACCCCAGGGCGAAGACAAGACCCGACGCGCAGGCCAGAACGCAAGCGACCATCGGCGCGGCCGGCAGGGTCTGGACGCCCCAGCGACGAACCACGGCATCCCCGACGGGACCGCCCATGAGCGATCCGAGCGCGCCGAAGAGCCCGACGCCCAGGCCCGCCATCAGGCCCGCCTGGGGCAAGGTGAAGCCCTGGGTGCGAACCAGAAAGGACGCGGCCCAGACCGGGACGCCCGACATGGCCAGCGAGGCCAGCCCTATGCCGACGAAGGCGTGGAAGACCGTCGGATTGGCGCAGACGAACCGCAGGGTCTGAAGCAGCGACGGCGCCGGCCCGGCGTCGCCTCGGTCGAGATCGCGCTCACGAACCGGCTCCCGGACGGTGAGGAGGATGAGGACGGCCAGGATCAATCCGGGGACGCCGGCGACGAAGAAGGCCGCGCGCCACCCGTAGTTGGCGGCGATCACCCCGCCGAGCACAAGGCTGATGGCCGTGCCGAAGGCCGTGCTGGTCCAGAACACGCCCATGGCGGTCGAGCGCCGGTCCTTGGGGAAGAGGTCGGCGATCATCGACATCGCCGTGGGCGCCGCCGCCGATTCCGAGGCTCCGACCGCCAGCCGCGCCATCACCAGCGCCGGATAGCTTTGGGCAAAGCCGCAGACCGTGGTGCAAAGGCTCCAGACCGCGACCACGGTCGCGAGCAATCTGGTGCGGTTCACCCGGTCGATCAGCCACCCCATAGGCAGCCCTGTCAGCGCATAGGTCAGGCCGAAGGCAAGACCGGTCAGCAGGCCCAGCTGGCTATCCGACAGCTTGAACTCCGCCTTTACCGGCTCGATGAGGATCGACATCGCCGTCCTGTCGATCGAGTTCGAGACATAGACGAGCGTCAGAATGACCAGGGTGTACCAGGCGCCCTTGGCGAGGGCGGGGGATGGGGCCTTCCGCACTACAGACCCGCCTTGCGGGCCGGGCGAGGCGTTGCTGGGATGTGCTTGACGACGATCACTGATATCCTCCGGACGCGTTCTCGGCGGCGTCTCTTTGGGCGACGCTAGAACGGCGCATGCAATTCGGCAAGCAAAACGAATTTCTGGTATCAGAATAATGCGATTGTCGCCCGCGCGCCCGGTGATTAGATAGGACCGGCGGACCGACAGGCGTTCGCGCCTTTCCGGCGAGGTCCCGATGCGCGCCCTTCTGAGTCTGCAGGCTGGCGGCCCGGAAACCCTGAAGCTCCGTGACATCGACGAGCCTTCGCCGGGGCCGGGTCAGGTCGCCGTGGCCGTGCACGTCTGCGGGGTCAATTTCCCCGATCTGCTGGTCATCGAGGACAAATATCAGCTGCGGCCGACGCGGCCGTTTTCGCCCGGCAGCGAACTGGCGGGGGTGGTGCGCGCGGTCGGCGAGGGAGTCGCGTCGCCGAGTGTGGGCGAACGGGTTTCCGCGTCGCTGCCGTTCGGGGCGATGGCGGAGGTCGTCATCGTGGCGGCGGACCGCTGCACGGTCTTGCCCGACGCCATGCCGTTCGACGAAGCGGCGGCGTTCCAGGTGACCTATGGCACCGTCCACCATGCCTTGGTGGGGCGTGCGGGCCTGCGACCCGGCGAGACGCTGCTGGTTCTCGGCGCGGGGGGCGGCATCGGTCTTGCGGCCGTGGAGCTGGGCAAGGCTCTCGGCGCCCGCGTGGTCGCGGCCGCGTCTTCGCAAGACAAGCTGGACGCGGCGCTGTCGATGGGCGCCGACGCGGTGGTGCTGTATCCGCGTGCGTTCGAGACTGTCGATCAGGCCAAGGCCTTCACCGAGGCCGTGCGGGCCGCTTGCGGCGGGGAGGGGGCCGATGTCGTCATCGACCCGGTCGGCGGCGCCTATGCCGAGCCGGCCTTCCGTTCCATCGCGGGGCAAGGGCGGTATCTGGTTGTCGGTTTCGCGGCCGGCATTCCCGCCATTCCGCTGAATCTCGTCCTGCTCAAGGCCGCCCAGATCATCGGCGTCTTCTGGGGCGCGCACATGGCGCGCCATCCGGAGGCGGGCGCGCAGGACATGAAGGTGTTGCTGGACCTGTATGTCGCGGGCAGGATCAGGCCGCGCGTCTCCGAACGCTATGGCCTGGAGCGGGGCGGAGAGGCGATCGCGCGATTGGGATCGCGCGGTGTCTCCGGCAAGATCGTCGTGGATGTATTGAGTTCTGAAAGCAGAACGAATTCCTAATATCAGAATTACGCTGGACCGATCGGGCGGGCCCGACTAATTTGTGGCGGCGCGGCCTTAGCGCTGCGGGACGGGTTCCTGCCCGGCATTCAGATCAACTGGATGGGAGTTGGCGGGACCGCTGGGGACGAAATTCGATGCCAGTCACCGTCGTCGCCCTTGGGATGACCCAAGCGACGGCTTGATTGGCCATCGCCAGGGTGGACGGAATGAATGCGATGACCAAGCTTGAGACCGGATGGCGGACCGGCCCCCGCGATACGCCGGTCGCCGCGCTGCGCCGCGCCGTCGCGGCGCATCCAGACAAGGTCTTTCTCGATTTCAGCGGCGAGAAGCACACCTATGGCGCGTTCGATCGGGCCAGCAATCGGTTCGCTCACGCCTTGCAGTCACTGGGCCTGACGACGGGCGCGCCGGTCGTCTCGATGCTGGACAACAACGTCGATGCGGTCACGACATGGATCGCGGCCAACAAGATTTCCGCGATCAGCGTGCCTCTGAACACCGCTCTGATCGGCCAGTTCCTGCGGCACCAGATCGAGGACGCCGGCGCAAGTCTGCTGGTCTGCGAGGCGAGGTACCTGCAGCGCGTTCTGGATATCGAGGATCAGCTGACGGCCCTCAACACCGTGCTCGTCCGCGGCGCCTTCAAGCCGGTGTCCGGTTCGGCGCTGACGATCATCTCTCTCGACGATCATCGGGGAGCCGACGACAGCGCGTTCGAGGAGCTGCCCGACCCCGGAGCGCTGAACGCCTTGATCTATACGTCGGGAACGACGGGGCCTTCCAAGGGGTGCATGATCACCGGCAACCAGATGTGCCATTTCGCGCGGATGCTGACGCGGTCGGCGCCGTTCGGACCGGACGACATCTACTGGACGCCCTTGCCGCTGTTCCACATGAACGCCATCGCGACAGGGGTCGTGTCGGTGATGCTGGTGGGCGCGACCATTTCGTTCGCGCCGAAATTCTCGGTGTCGGGGTTCTGGCCCGCGATCGAAACGTCTGGGGCGACCGTCGTCTCGATCCTGGGGTCGTTGGGGACGTTGCTCGCGCGCGCCGAGCAGCACGAGGCCATGGCCCGCTGCTTTGGCCAGGTCCACACCGTGAAGGGCAATCCGTTCCCCGAAGAGATCAAGCAGATCTGGCGCACCCGTTTCGGCGCCAAGAAGGTCGGCTCCAACGTCTATGGCCTGACCGAGGGTCTGCTGACCTCCATGCCAGCCGACGGCTCCTACGCGGAGGGGTCTTCGGGCAAGGCGGCGCCGGAGCTGGACGTCCGCATTTTCGACGACAACGACAACGAGGTCCCGATCGGAACCTCCGGCGAGGTGGTGTGCCGCCCATTGTTGCCCGACATCATCTTCAAGGGGTACTGGCGGCGACCCGAAGACACCCTGAAGGTCATGGGGAACCTGTGGTTCCATACCGGCGACATCGGCAAGTTCGACGAGAACGGCTTCTTCTATTTCGTCGACCGCAAGAAGGACTATCTGCGACGGCGCGGAGAAAACATCTCGAGCTTCGAGATGGAGACCTCGATCCTGACTCATCCCGCGATCGAACAGGTCGCCGTTCACGCCGTGCCGTCGAACCTGCAGGAAGACGACCTGAAGGTGACCGCCAAGCTCAAGCCCGGGGCGGTGCTGTCCGAGGAGGACCTGTGCCGCTGGCTGATCGAGCGCGTGCCCTACTATGCGGTGCCGCGCTACATCGAATTCCGCGTCGAGTTGCCGGTCAATCCGCAAGGCAGGGTGCTCAAGTTCCAGCTTCGCGACGAGGGCGCGACCCCAACCACCTGGGATATCGAGACCACGGACATCAAGCCTAGCCGATGACGTTCGCCGCTCGTCGGCGCTAGGCGCTTTGTATGCATATCGAATGTAGAATTCTATTTTAACATCAGACTAAATCGATTGACTTAAACTCGTGATCGCGCTCCTTTCTCGCCAACAAACGACCGCGTGCAGCGGCGCAGGGAGGGGCGAGCCATGACAAACTCCATGTGGAAGGCCGCGTTCTGCGCGAGCGTCTCCCTGGCCTGCCTTCCTGGGATCGCGAACGCCCAGGCCGAGCCTCAATCCGATCCGAAACCGACCGTCGGGCTCGAGGAGGTCATCGTCACGGCCCAGCGGCGGGAAGAACGACTGCAGGACGTGCCGGTCGCGGTGACGGCCTTTGGCGCGCGAGAACTGGAACGTCGCCAGATCACCGACGTCCGCGCCCTGACCGAGAACGCGCCGTCGATCACCTTCACCGCGACGCCTTATGGCAACAATGACCTGATCCTGGCGATCCGTGGCGTGGCGCCGGGGGGCGTCCTGCCCAATGTCGATCAGGCGGTCGGCACCTATGTCGACGGCGTCTACTACGCGCGCCCCGAGGGGAGCAATTTGGCCATGGTCGACATCGCCTCAGCCGAGGTTCTGCGCGGTCCGCAAGGGACGCTGTTTGGTCGCAACACCATCGGCGGGGCGCTGAACATCACCACCAACAAGCCGACCTATGTCTTTGGCGGATCGCTGAAGCTGGGCTACGGCAACTACAACGCCATCGCCGGAACCGGCATCGTCAATCTACCCATTGTCGCCGACAAGCTGGCGGCGCGGCTGGTCTATAGCCACGTCGAACACGACGGCTACGGCTACAATCCCTCGCTGGGCAGCGACGTGGCCGATCAGAAAGACGATTTCATCCGCGCCAGCATCCGCGCCGACCTATCCCCCGGTCTGCGGGCGGATATCAGTTTTGACCACTATGCCGGCTCCAACCACCAGCCTCTCTGGGTGCTGAACGCGTATCAGGCTGGGCTGACGGCCGCGCAATACGCGCCCTATGTCGCGGGGCCGGACTCGCGCATCAGCTATGCCGGCTATAATCCGGTCAACAAGTCCAAGGTTTTCGACTGGACCGGGACACTCACGGCCGAGCTTGGATTTGCGACCCTGAAGGCGATATCGGGCTATCGCAACATCGATTTCGAGGGCGCCGCGGACCTGGACGGGACGCCGTTTCCCACGGCGGACGTGCGCACGTTCGAACTCGACGGAGACCAGGTCTCACAGGAAGTCCAGCTCTACGGGACCACCCTCGCAGATCGGCTGAACTGGACCGCGGGCGCCTACTATTTCCGCGAGAAGCTTCGCAACTCGCCGATCACCCGGGTGCCGACCGTGATCCAGGACAACACCATCCGGCCAACTAATGAATCGGTCAGCCTGTTCGGCCAGGCCAGCTTCGAGATCTTGCCTCGCCTGCGCCTCACGGCCGGGCTGCGGGCGGTCAAGGACACCCGCAGCATGGTCTACACCCCGGCGCGCTTCGCCGTGGCGGCGACCAGTTCGACCAATCCCGAGCCACCGGCCTCGGCGGTGACGCCGGCGGCGTGCCCCTTCACGGTCATCGGCCTCAACCAGGCGCCGGGCGGGTGCCTCTACACGCCCCGCGACATCGAGTTCGACACCCTCCCGTTCACGGTCGGCCTGGACTACCGGTTGCCAGGGGACGGGCTGCTGTTTGGCAAATTCTCCAAGGGCTACCGATCCGGCGGGTTTCAGCAGGCCAGCGGCACGACCGCCGCCTTCTTCACGCCCTTCGACGAGGAGAGCGTGGGAAGCTACGAGGCCGGCGCCAAGCTTTCGTTCTTCGACAGGCGCCTGAGGGTGGGGCTGAGCGGCTATTTCTCGGCCTTCACCGGGATCCAGCAGAACGCCATCCTTTCGGCCAGCCCCGTCATCATCGCCGTGCTCAATTCGGGCAAGGCGGAGATCTACGGCGGTGAGTTCGAGGCGACCGCTCTGCTGGGCGGCCTGCGCCTCAACGCTTCGCTCGGCCTGATCCATCCGGAGTTCACTGACGGCCCCTACAAGGGTTCGGAGGTGCCGACGGTCGCCAAGACCACCTTCGCGCTCAGCGCCGACTACCCGATCGAACTGTCGGCGGGGCGGCTGGATCTGCACGTCGACTACAATTACCGATCCAAGGTGTTCTTCCTGAACACGGTGACGATCACCGGGGCGGGGCCTGTTCCCCTGACGGAATTCCAGCGCCGCTCGATCAGCCAGGACGGCTATGGACTGTTGAACGCCCAGGCTGCGTTCACTCTGTCGAACGCTCCGGTCACGTTGTCCGTCTACGGCAAAAACCTCACCGACGAGTACTTCGGCGCCCGGTCGGGGTCCTTCGCCGCGGCCAACTTCAATACGATGGTGATCGGCGCGCCGCGCACCTACGGCGTCAACGTCTCCTACGCCTTCTGATGGAGGGCCTGGCCCGCGTTTTGGGGCCGTGACGCGGCGCGATTCTCGTGGATCGCACCGTCTCTTTTCCCGGCTCGCGGAGCCGATCGCCGAGAGGGACCTTTGATGCGCCTGTTGTCATTCGAGTGGAACGGCGCCCCCACCATGGGCGTGCGTATGGGCGATGAAGTCATCGACCTCGGCGTCGCCGCGCCGGATCTGCCACGGGACATCCGTGCGTTGCTGACGGCCGGTCCCGAGGCGCTGGCGGCGGCGGAGCGCGCCGCGGTCGCCGCGCCGGGTCACGCGCGTCATCCGCTCGAGGATGTGCGTCACCTCGTCCCGATTCCTCGGCCGGACAAGATCATCGGCCTGGGCAAGACCTACATGAAACACGTCGCCGAAATGAAGGCCGAAGCGTCGTCGTTTCCGGGAATGTTCCTTCGCGTCCCGGATTCCCTGGTGGCCCACAACAAGCCGATCTGGCGGCCGGAGGCCTCGGACACGCTCGACTACGAGGGTGAGTTGATGGTGGTCATCGGCCGGGGCGGCCGCATGATATCGCGCGAGAACGCCCTGAAGCATGTCGCCGGTTACGCCTGTCACAACGACGGCAGCGTGCGCGCCTACAACTACATTCCCTCGGCGGTCACCGCCGGCAAGAACTTCCTCAATACGGGCGGGTTCGGGCCCGAGATCGTGACCGCCGACGAGCTGCCGCCCGGCTGCAAGGGGCTGAGACTCACGACCCACGTCAACGGCGACTTGAGGCAGAGCGCGGACGTCGCCGAGCTGCACTGGGACGTCGCCCACCTGGTCCATCTGATGTCGACCATCTTCACCCTCTATCCTGGCGACCTGATCGCCACTGGAACGCCGTCGGGCTGCGCGGCGGCGTCGGCCAATCCGCAATGGCTCGTCCCAGGCGACGTGGTCCGCGTGGAGATCGAGGGCGTCGGCGTGCTGGTCAACCCGATCGTGGACGCGCCCAAGGCGGCGCCGGACGATCGGCCCTAACGCACCATCATCAGGCCGCCGTCCACCGCCAAGGTCTGGCCCGTGATGAAGCGCGCCGCGTCGCTGGCGAGAAACACCAGAACGGGGGCCATGTCCGCGTCGGGATCGCCCAATCGCCCGCCCAGGGGGATCATCATGGCCATGCCTCGGTCGTGGGCCTCCAGCTGTTCGGGCGACATGCCGGCGCGGGTGGTGTCGTACATCGGGGTCCACATGCCGGGAGCGACCGCGTTGGCCGCGATGCCGTAGCGCCCCCATTCCTGGGCGATCGTGCGGGTCCAGGCCAGGACGGCGCCCTTCGAAGCGGCGTAGTGGGCGCAACCGCGCAATCCCAGGGCGCCGGCGGCGGACGCGAAATTGACGATGCGGCCGCCTCGGTCCTTGAGATGGGGAAAGGCGGCCTGATTGGCGATCATCGTGCCCTTCGCGTTGACGCCGAGCACAAGGTCCCATTCGTCGTCGGTGATCGCCTCGGCGGGGGTGTAGCGCTGGATGCCGGCGACATGGATGAGGACGTCCAGGCCGCCCATTTCAGCGACAGCCTGGTCCACCGCGGCCGTCATCGATGCCCGCGACGACACGTCGCACACGCCGTAGGTCAGGCGCCCGGGGTTCGACCCCGGCGTTTCGACCGCCGCCACGGAGATGTCGAGGCCGGTGACGGTCGCGCCGGCTCCGGCCAGCGCCCTGGCCGCGCTGGCGCCGATCCCACGTGCGGCGCCGGTCACGATGATTCGCTTGCCGGATAGGGTGGCTGTGTCTGTCATGAGACTCTCCTGCATCGGGCTAGCCCGTCGGTTGACGATCGCTCGCTGGATTTCGACGTCCGGGCTCGGTCGCGCGGCGCCCGAGCCCCTCTCCCGACGAGGGATCTTAAGGCGCCCGCCTTCTTATCTCAGATTTTTATTCTTGCGACAGATTTCCAATTCTGTTTAGTTTGACCAGAACACGGCGCCTCCTGGCAGCCGTGAAATGCGGGGCGATAGACCCCTACGGGGAGGTTTTAGATGCTGTCCAAGACCAGTCGACGTGTGTCTAAGTTCCTGTGGCGTGGCAGCACCCTTGGCCTGCTGGCTTGCACGGCGCTGACCGCGCCCGCGTTTGCTCAGAGCGCCGCGCCCCAGCCCCAGGCGGATCAGCTCGAGGAGGTTGTCGTCACGGCCCGCCGGACGGAGGAAAATCTCCAGAGCACCCCCGTTGCGGTCACGGCCCTTGGCGCAGCGGCGCTGGAACGGGCTCAGGTGGCTGATGTCACCGATCTCCAACGCACGACGCCCAGCCTCTCGATCGCCACCGGAGCGCCGTCGGCGTCGGGGTTCGCCTTTGTGGCCATGCGCGGCCAGGGAAACCTTCAGGCTCTGGTTTCCAATGACCCCGCTGTCGCCATCTATGTCGACGGCGTCTACATCCCGCGTCCGTCCCAAGGGCTGACCGATCTGCAGGACCTGCAGCGCGTCGAAGTCCTGCGCGGTCCGCAAGGCACCCTGTTTGGCCGCAACACCATCGGCGGCGCCGTCAACATCTTGACGGCCGACCCGACCCGCGACTTCAGCGGGTACGCGAAGGTCGAGGCTGGAAACTATGACCAGCGCGGCGCCAGCCTCGTCGTCAATGGCGCCTTGGGCGACAAGATCTCGGGCCGCCTCGTGGCCGCCACCAAGAGTCGCGACGGCTACGGACGGGACGTTCCGTTGGATCGCGATATTTGGTCTCAGGACAGCGATTTCGTCCGCGGCAAGCTCAAGTACGACGGCGGCGCTGTTCAACTGGTGCTGTCTGGCGATTACAACAAGATCAGCGACAACGGCCAGTTCACGGCCCTGCACGCCTATGCGCCGGAGCTGTTTGGGGCCACCGGGTCGTTCGGCCCGTTCGGTCTGGCGCCAACGTTGAATGCGTCTTTGCACAACCACGGCTTCTACGACAGCTATGCGACGGGCTTCTTCGTCCCCTCGAGCAACCCCAACTTCGCGGCCCTGCCGGCGGAGGTCAAAGCCCTCTACACCATGCCCCTTGGCAACCGGTTGGAAGCCTATGGCTTTGGCCTCAACGGCTCGGTGGACCTGGGCGGCGTGACACTGAAGTCGATCACCGGCTATCGTTTCAGCGACACCGACGGCGTCGTGGACACCGACGGCACGCCCGCCCCAATCTTGACGACGTGGGCCGGCTACAGCTCCAAGCAGTGGTCGCAGGAACTCCAGATCAACGGCGGTCTGGGCGACAAATTCACCTATATCGCCGGCGGCTATTATTCCGACGAGAAGGGGCAGGAGTTCAGCCGCTCGCAGAACTTCGGCTTCTTGCCGTATTCGGCGACACGCCCCTACGCCGGCTTCGCCGGGCAGAATCTCGCCGATGTTCACAACACCTCGCTCGGCGTGTTCGGCCAGGGCTACTACCAGTTGACCGACGCCGTCAGGGCCACGGGCGGGCTGCGCTGGACCTGGGACGATCGCGACACCAAGCTCCACAATTACTCCACCTGGGGCGTGGCCTCGACCTGCAATCTTCCCAGTCCCGACGTCGCGGGTGTCTGCGCCCAGACGCAGAAGACCAGTTTCGATTATCCGGCCTGGACCTTCGGTCTCGACTGGCAGGTCAATGACGCCGTGTTCGCCTACATCCAGACGCGGCGGGCCTCCAAGTCCGGGGGCTGGAACACGCGCGCCGGCGGCCTCCCGGCCTTCCGGCCCGAGACCACCCGCGACCTCGAGGCTGGCCTGAAGGCCACCTGGCTCGAGAACCGCCTGCGGACGAACGTCGCCATCTTCCATTCCTGGCAGTCGGACGTCCAGCGCAACGCGGCGGCTCTGACCCCGGCGGGCGCCAGCACCCAGTTCATCGTCAACGCCGGCGACGCTCGGGTCTACGGGGTCGAACTCGAAGGCGCCTACCGCCCGTGGACGGGCATGGAGCTGACGGCCAACCTCAGCTTGATGAACGGCGAATACAAGAACGGCTCGTTCATCGAACAACAGTCCGTGCCGGGCGCGGCGCTTTCGGGATGCGCGCCGGCGGGAGCATCGTCGATCTGTCCGGTGGACCGCAGCGCCGAGAAATTGCCGCAGCTTCCCAAGTCCCAGTTCAACCTGGGGGGCACTCAGGCCCTGCCGACGTCCTTTGGCCGGGTGACGCTGCACGCCGACTACGCCTATCTGGGTCGGCAATACTACAATCCGGTCACGCCAGCCGCCCAGCAGTCGGCCGCGACCAAGGCCATCTACGCGGCCTCGAACGCCCTTACCCGGACGCCGGGCTACGGCTTGCTGAACGCGCGCGTCACCGTGGAGTTTGACGCCCACAACATCGAGCTCGCCCTCTACGGCAAGAACCTGACCAGTAAAAAATACAATGTCCGTCAGTTCGCCGACGTCTATGCGGCCGGTCTCGGTTTCGCCACCGACTTTATCGGCGAGCCGCGGACCTACGGCGCCTCTCTGACCAAGCGGTTCTAAGCGTTACACCTCGGTCGAACACTCGCCGCCGACCATCGCTGGTCGGCGGCTTTTTCTTGCGCCGAACGAGCCCGCGACCGACGGGCGCCCGGCCAGCTCCCAGGAAAAAGGCCCCCGTCGGTGACGAGGGCCCTCCCAGAATGGCGCTAGGCCCGCGCCGGTCGCCTTAGCGCGACCCGTTAGGGGATGTCCCACATCACATGGACCGCATCGGGGCCGCGCAAGGACACGCCCCGCACTTCCGGACGAGGATGGTCGGGATCGAGGCGCAGATTGGGCAGCATGTCGAGCAGCAGGCCCACAGCCTCCTCGATCTCCACCTTGGCCAGCCACATTCCGACGCACATATGGGCTCCGAACCCGAACCCAAAGGCCGCCATCTGCTTGCGGTCGATGTCGAACGCGTCGGGATTGTCGAACACCGTCTCATCCCGGTTCGCCGAGGCGACGCAGGCCGAGATGATCGAGCCCTTGGGAATGGTCACGTCCTGGAGCGTGACGTCCGTTTGGCATTCGCGGACCTTGAACGTGGCCACGGCGTCGTGGCGCACGCTTTCGTCCAGCACCTTGCGCATCAGGGTCCGATCCGCCCGCAAGCGCTCGAGCACTTCGGGGTGATCAAACAGGTGGGTCATCATGATCGCGAAGGTTCTCGATGTGGTCTCCGACGCGGCGGGCAGCATCATCCGCACGAAATTGGTGATCTGATGATCGCTCAGGGTCCGGCCTTCGAACTCGGCGCGGATCAGACGGCTGATCAGGTCGGCGCCTTCGGCTCCCGAGGCCCGGCGCGCCTGGACGGCGGCGAGGGTCGGATCGTAAAGGTCCTGGAAGGCCTGGAACGCGGCGCGCTTCGCCTCTGGGTCGTTGGCCATGCCGCCCAGAACCTTGAGGGCCTTGGTGGCGAAGGTCTCCAGCGCCGCCGGATCGCCGTCCTGGAAGCCCAGGACGGCGTAGACGACATGGATGGGGAACATCACGCCGACGCTGCCGATCAGTTCCGCCTTGCCCCGTGGGACCAGCGGCTCGACGAAGGAGCGCTTGATCAGCGGCCGAATATAGGTCTCGCGCCATTCCTCCATCACTGCGGGGGTAAAAGACGGCTGCAGGATACCGCGCAGCTGCCGATGTTCGTCGCCGTCCAACCCGGTGATCATCAGTCCGTCGAGGAACGGACCCAGGCCGGTCTCCATCAGGATCCCGCTGGTGAAAGTCTTGGTGTCGCGCAGCACCTTCATGACGTCGGCGTGCTTGAAGATCGTATAGATCGGACGGCCGGTCTGGCCCGCGAAAGAGGCCGCGCCGAGTTCGGCGCAGATATCGCCCTCCATCACGGGCATGTTCTCGCGGTGGTCGCGATAGATTCCCTGGAGATTCTTGTCGTCGCCGGCGAACAGGGCGCCGACCTGGGCGAAGCCCTCGGCGAGATCCTTGTTGGGGGTCATCTGCGCGGTGCTCATCAGTGTTCCTTCCCGGAAATTCGACCCGCTGGGCGGGCGTTTTTTATTTCAAATGCAGAATATTATTCTACTCGTAATGTCGATGAATCGCGAGCGATCTGGTCCGTCAATGACCCTGGATGGCGCCGATCGCGCCCGGGTCGGTGTAATCGCGCCATCGAACGAGCTTGCCGTCATCGTCCAGCTCGAAGACGCCCGCGATGGAGAAGGCGGCGATCTCGCGTCCGTCGGCGGCGACAAGGCGATCCATCCGTTCGGTCAGGACGACATTGCCCGCGGCGGCGATATGCAAGGTCTCCACGATGATTTTCGCATAACCCATGCTGGCCTCGAACTTTGCGCCCAGCGCCAGGGCTTCATCGGGGCCGACCGTCCTCGACAGGCCCATATTGAGCCATTCCGTGTCCGGCCGGAACAGATCGCGGATCGCCTGTTCGAGGGGTTTTGGGCCCGCGGACCAGGCGTCGAGAAACTCGCGGACGATGTCGATCGGGGCGCGGCTCACCGGGTGTTTTCCCTTCGAATTCTGGCGTCGAAATGGCATTTCCAAGCGCGACATCGACGGCGATTTGCTAGGCTTGGAGCCGAAGACGGCGACCGCCGTCCGCAGCTGACGGAGCCGACATGACCGACGCGATCACCACGATTCCCCTGACCCGCATCGACGGCGAAGCCGATGCTCTGGCCAATCACGCCGGCAAGGTTCTGTTGATCGTCAATGTCGCGTCCAAATGCGGATTGACGCCCCAGTACGAGGGGCTCGAGGCGCTCTATCGCGCCAAACAGTCCGAGGGTCTGGAGATCCTGGCGTTCCCGGCCAACAACTTCAACGGCCAGGAGCCGGGCGTCGACGACGAAATCGCCAGCTTCTGCAAGACCAGCTACGACGTCACCTTCCCGCTGTATTCCAAGATCAGCGTCAAGGGCGAGGATATCCACCCGCTGTACGTGGGGCTGACGGCGACGCAGCCGGAGGCGACTGGGGACGGCCCGATGCGCGAGCGGTTGCAAGGCTACGGCATCGCGACGGGCGGTCCTGGCGAGGTGGTCTGGAACTTCGAGAAGTTCCTGATCGGCCGCGATGGACGGGTGGTCGGCCGCTTCGCGCCCGACATCGACGCGGCCGATCCGCGTCTGCTCAGCGCGGTGGACCAGGCGCTGTCGGCCGACTGACGCCCGCGGGGCGTGGCGAAGGGATCTGGAGCCCTTCACCATGCCCATCAGCGCACCTTCGCGGTGATCTTCGCGTGGGGGCCGGACACCTGGGCGGCCCAGGCCTTGGACGCATCGGCGAATTCATAGTCGACATAGTCGACGGTCAGGGCCTGATCCTTCTGCATCGCCAGAAGCCGCCGCCAGATCGCCTCGCGGTCGGCCGGCGGTCGCTGACCCGTGCCGATGCAGGTGAGGGTGCGGAACAGCAGGTCTCCGATGTTGAGCTCGACGACCCGGCCCGCGCCCGTGCCGATAGTGATCAGGCGGGCGCCCCATTTGGTCGCCTTGACGGCCGACAGGAACGGCGTGCCGAAGACGAGGTCGAGCACGACGTCAAAGCCGTCCCCGCCGGACGCGGCCTTGAGCGCCTCGGTGTCGTTCTCGCCGCCCATGGCGACGCTGGCGTCCGCTAGGCCACGCTCGACGAGGCGGTCCAGGGCGGTCTGGCTGCGGGCGGCCGCCACGACCCGGCCGGCCCCAAGGCTGCGGGCCAACTGCAGGCCGATCTGTCCGAGCACGCCGGTGGCGCCCAGGATCAGGACGCTCTCGCCCGGCTGGATGTTCGCAGC
>JAQGIN010000049.1 GCA_028291125.1 Caulobacter sp. | reverse complement strand
CTCATCGACGGCCAGGACATCAGCCACGTGCCGCCCAACAAGCGGCCGGTGAACATGGTGTTCCAGTCCTACGCGGTGTTCCCGCACATGAGCGTGGCCGACAATGTCGCCTACGGATTGAAGGTCGACCGGGTGTCGAAGGTCGAGCGCGACCGCCGGGTCGAGGCGGCCCTGGCCCTGGTCAAGCTGGACGGTCTGGGCCAGCGCAAGCCCGATCAGCTGTCGGGCGGCCAGCGCCAGCGCGTCGCCTTGGCCCGCGCCCTGGTCAAGCGCCCGCGGGTGCTGCTGCTCGACGAGCCGCTGTCGGCGCTGGACGCCAAGCTGCGCGACCAGATGCGCACCGAGCTGGCGACGCTGCAGGAAAAGGTCGGGATCACCTTCATCATGGTCACCCACGACCAGGACGAGGCCCTGGCCCTGGCCACCCGCTGCGCGGTGATGAACCGCGGCCTGCTGCAGCAGGTGGCCGGCCCCAGCGACCTGTACGAATTTCCCAACAGCCGCTTCGTCGCCGACTTCATCGGCTCGGTGAACCTGTTCGAAGGGGCCCTGGCGGTCGACGAGCCCAGCCACGCGGTGATCCGCTCGCCCGATCTGGAGGTCGACATCTTCCTCGACCACGGCGTCACCGGCCCGCGCGGGGCCACCGTGTGGGCGGCGCTGCGGCCGGAGAAGATCGAACTGCACAAGCGCCCCGAGGGCGGCCCGCCGCCGAACATGGGCGACTGCCCGCAGGGCTCCAACGCCGTGGCCGGGACGATCCGCCACGAGGTCTATCTGGGCGGGGCCTCGACCTACGAGGTCGAGATCGCCGGCGGCCGGCGGATCAAGGTGCTGCGCTCCAACCTGACCCGCTGGGACCAGGAGGATTTCAAGCTCGGCGAGGCGGTGTGGCTGTCCTGGCACGCCTGTTCGCCGGCGGTGTTGCTGTCGTGATCGGCAGCCGCCACTTGCCCCCTCCGGGCCGCTGCGCGACCCTCCTCCCCCAGAGGGGGAAGAGTTAGCCTGATCGACTCTTCCCCCTCTGGGGGAGGAGCGCCGTAGGCGCGGAGGGGGCCAGCCGCCCCGACCTCGCCGAATTTGGAGTCCCGCATGACCGCCCCGATCCGCAACCACGACATCGCCGAGCTGCGGCGGCTGGACCTGGCCCACCACCTGCCGGCCCAGACCGACTACAAATTGCAGGAACAGTTGGGCGGCAGCCGGATCATCACCCGCGCCGACGGCGTCTATATCCACGACGGCGACGGCCATCAGATCCTCGACGGCATGGCCGGCCTGTGGTGCGTCAATGTCGGCTACGGCCGCGAGGAACTGGCCAAGGCCGCCTACGACCAGATGCTGGAGCTGCCCTACTACAACACCTTCTTCCGGACGGCGACGCCGCCGGCCGTGCTCCTGGCCGCCAAGATCGCCGGCAAGCTGGGCGGCGATCTGAACCACGTGTTCTTCAACTCGTCGGGCTCGGAGGCCAATGACACGGTGTTCCGCCTGGCCCGCCACTACTGGACCCTGAAGAGCCAGTCCCAGCGCCGCGTGTTCATCAGTCGCTGGAACGCCTATCACGGCTCGACCGTGGCCGGGGTCAGCCTGGGCGGCATGAAGCACATGCACGCCCAGGGCGGCCTGCCGATCCCCGGCGTCGAGCACGTCATGCAGCCCTACCTGTTCGGCGACGGCTTCGGCGAGGACCCCGAGGCCTTCGGGGCCCGCGCCGCCCAGGCGATCGAGGACAGGATCCTCGAGGTCGGGCCGGAAAACGTCGCCGCCTTCATCGGCGAGCCGGTGCAGGGGGCCGGGGGCGTCATCATCCCGCCGGAGGGCTATTGGAAGGCGGTCGAGGCCATCTGCCGCAAGTACGGGATCCTGCTGGTCTGCGACGAGGTGATCTGCGGCTTTGGCCGGCTGGGCCAGTGGTTCGGCTTTCAGCATTACGGCATCCAGCCCGACCTGGTGGCCATGGCCAAGGGGCTGTCGTCCGGCTACCTGCCGATCTCGGCGGTGGGGGTGGCCGACCACATCGTCCGTGAGCTGAAGGACAAGGGCGGCGACTTCATCCACGGCTTCACCTATTCGGGCCATCCGACCTGCGCCGCCGTGGCGATCAAGAACATCGAGATCCTCGAGCGCGAGCATCTGATCGAGCGCACCCGCGAGGACACGGGGCCTTATCTGGCCAAGGCCCTGGCGACGCTGAACGACCATCCGCTGGTCGGCGAGACCCGCTCGCTGGGCCTGATCGGGGCGGTGGAGATCGTCCGCGAGAAGGGCACGAACCGGCGCTTCCTCGACAAGGAGGGCGAGGCCGGGCCGGTGGTCCGCGACCTGTGCATCCAGAACGGCCTGATGGTGCGGGCCATCCGCGACAGCATCGTCTGCTGCCCGCCGCTGATCATCACCCACGGGGAGATCGACGCGATGGTGGGGATCATGCGCACGGCGCTGGACGCGGCCGAGCCGGTGTTGCGGGCGTTGTGAAAATCCTTCTCCCGCAAGGGGAGAAGGATCGCGGCGATTGAGGCTGGGCGCGCCCGCCTCGCCACCCTAGTCTCCTTGGTCAGCGCTTTCCTCCGACCCCCCGGGTGTCATGAAGCCCAAGCACAAGAAGCCCAAGCCCGACCAGAGGATCAATCGCGGCGTCGCCTCGATCGAGGAGGCCGCCGCCTGGTTCGCCCGCCAGGACATCGAGGAGATCGAGTGCGTCGTGCCCGACCTGGCCGGCGTCGCCCGCGGCAAGATCATGCCGGTGCGCAAGTTCCTCACCACCCCGGCCATGAACCTGCCGCTGGCGGTGTTCTACCAGACCATCACCGGCGACTTCCCGGAGTTCGCCGGGGCGGTCAACGCCGTGCAGTCCGACACCGACATCTTCCTGACCCCCGACTTCGCCACCCTGGCGGTGGTGCCCTGGGCCCAGGACCCCACCGCCCAGGTGATCCACGACGCCTTCCATCCCGATGGCCGGCCGGTGGAAGAGAGCCCGCGCCAGGTGCTGCGCCGGGTCTTGAGCCTCTATCGCGACAAGGGCTGGCAGCCGGTGGTGGCCCCGGAGATCGAGTTCTACCTGGTCGACAAGAACGTCGACCCCGACTACCCGCTGAAACCGCCGATCGGCCGCTCGGGCCGGCCCGAGACCGGCCGCCAGGGCTATTCGATCGCCGCGGTCAACGAGTTCGACGCCCTGTTCGAGGACATGTACGAATATTCCGAGCGCCAGGGCCTGGAGATCGACACCCTGATCCACGAGAGCGGCGTGGCCCAGATGGAGATCAACCTGCGCCACGGCGACGCCCTGGAGCTGGCCGACCAGGTGTTCATGTTCAAGCGCACCATCCGCGAGGCGGCGATGGAGCACGAAATCTACGCCACCTTCATGGCCAAGCCGATGGCCGCCGAGCCCGGCAGCGCCATGCACATCCACCAGTCGATCCTGTCGGCGGCGACCGGCGAGCCCCTGTTCTCGGACCCGGCCGGCGAGCCGACGCCACAGTTCTACGCCTTCATCGCCGGTCTGCAGCGCTATCTGCCGGCGATCATGGCCATCCTCGCCCCCTACGTGAACTCCTACCGCCGTATCGCCCGCGACTCCGGGGCCCCGACCAACACCCAGTGGGGCTATGACAACCGCACCTGCGGCATCCGCGTGCCGCCGTCCGACCCCGCCAACCGCCGGGTCGAGAACCGCATCCCGTCCTCCGACGCCAACCCCTATCTGGCCATCGCCGCCTCGCTGGCGGCCGGCTATCTGGGCATGGTCGAGGGCCTCACCCCCACCGAGCCGGTCGACTACGACGCCAGCGTCAAGGGCGTCGAGCTGCCGCGCAGCCTGACCGACTCCCTGGCCCTGTTCGAGGGCTGCGCCCCGATCGTCGACCTGTTGGGGCCAAGCTTCGTCGGCGCCTACGCCACGGTGAAACAGGCCGAGTACGAGACCTTCATGCGCACCATCAGCCCCTGGGAGCGGGAGTTCCTGCTGCTGAATGTCTAGGGAAAGCTTCTCCCAGAGGGAGAAGGAGGGGCCCGCGCCGCAGGCGTGGGAGGATGAGGGGTTACGCCCTCGACGCCTTAACCCCTCACCCTCCCATGCTCCGCATGGGCCCCTCCCTCTCCCTCCGGGAGAGGGGTCGTGACGGACTCCTGGTACGCCGCCACCGCCACGCCGTTCCCCGCCCAGCCGCCTCTGGCCGGCGAGGTCCGCACGGACGTCTGCGTCGTCGGGGCCGGCTATACCGGCCTGGGCGCGGCGCTGGAACTGGCGGCGCGCGGCGCGACGGTGACGGTGCTGGAGGCGGCCCGGGTCGGCGCCGGCGGTTCGGGCCGCAACGGCGGCCAGGTCCATACCGGCCAGCGCCGCGATCAAGAATGGCTGGAGCGGCGGGTCGGCGAGGCCGACGCTCGGGCCCTGTGGTACCTCGCCCAGGCCGCCCGGACCCATCTGCTGGACCTGATCGGCGTCCACGCGATCGCCTGCGACTTTCGCCCCGGCCTGATCCACGCCAACCACCGCCCCGGCGGCGAGGCGGCCGACGCCGCCCACATCGCCCACATGCGCCGGGCCTACGGCCATGACGGCTTCGACCTGATCGGCAAGGCGGCCCTGGCGCGGGAACTGGGGACCGACGTCTATCACGGCGGCCTGGTCGACCACGGCGGCGGCCACCTGCACCCGCTGAACCTGGCGCTGGGCCTGGCCCGGGCGGCGCTGGCCAAGGGCGCCGTGATCCACGAACAGTCCCGCGCCCTGGCCTGGCGGCGTGAGGGCGGCGCGGTCGTGGTCACCACGGCGAACGGCCGCGTGGTCTGCGATCAGCTGATCCTCACCGGCGACGGCTCGCTGGGCGCGCTGGATCCGGCGGCCGAGGCGCGGGTGATGCCGATCCACAACTTCCTGCTGGTCACCGAGCCGCTGGGCGACCGGGCCGAGGCGATCCTGCGCCGCGACCGCGCCGTCGCCGACAGCCGCTTCGTGATCAACTATTTCCGCAAGACCCCGGACGGCCGGCTGTTGTTCGGCGGCGGCGAAAGCTACGGCCCCGGCTGGCCGCGCGACCTGAAGGGCTTCGTCCGCCGTCCGATGCTGAAGGTCTATCCGCAACTCGCCGAGGTCACGATCACCCACGCCTGGGGCGGGACCCTGGGCATCACCCGCACCCGCGCCCCCTATGTCCGCGAACTGGCGCCGGGGGTGCGGATCGCCGCCGGCTATTCCGGCCAGGGGGTGATGCTGGCCCCCTATTTCGGCAAGCTGTTGGCCGACGCCGCCTTGGGCGATACGGCCGGCTTCGACCTGCTGGCCCGCCTGCCGACCCCGCCGTTCCCCGGCGGCCGGCTGATGCGCTGGCCGCTGACCGTGGCGGGGCTGAGCTGGTACGCGCTGCGCGATCGGCTGTAGATCTGGCCCCCTCCGGACGCTGCGCGTCCTCCTCCCCCAGAGGGGGAAGAGTTTTCAAGGCCGTGCCGACCTAACTCTTCCCCCCTGGGGGAGGAGCGCCGCAGGCGCGGAGGGGGCAAGTGATTGACTTCCCGCGCTCTGCGTCCTCCGATGCCGCCTCAACCCCAAGCCATCCGGAGGCCGATGCAAGGCGCCATTTCCGAGCCGTCGGGCAGTTTGGCCACGGCGCTCGCCCATACCCAGCATCTGCTGGGCGTCGACCCCGGCCTGGCCCGCGACCAGGCCCTGGCGATCCTCGAGGCCGTGCCGCGCCACGCCGGCGCGACCCTATTGCTGGGCGCGGCCCTGCGGCTGGCGGGCGAGGCCGGCGAGGCCCTCGACATCGTCGACCCGTTGGCCCGGGCCCTGGCGCAGTCGCCCGACGTTCAGCTGGAGCACGGCTTGATCCTGGCCGACCTGGGCCGCACCCAGGCGGCGATCGCCGCCTTCAAGCGCGCCGTCGCCCTCGACCCGGCGCTGGGCGAAGCCTGGCGCGGCTTGGCCGAGGCCCTGGCCCTGGTCGGCGACAC
>JAQGIN010000020.1 GCA_028291125.1 Caulobacter sp. | reverse complement strand
TGCGGGCCCTCGCCGCCGCCAAGGGCGTCAGCGTCGCCCAGATCGCCATCGCCTGGGTGGCGGCCCAGGGCGACGACATCGTGCCGCTGGTCGGGGCCCGCACCCGCGAGCGGTTGGCCGAGTCGCTGGGGGCGCTGGACGTGGTGCTGTCGACCGACGACCTGGCGGCGATCGAACGGGCGGTGCCCAAGGGCGCGGCGGCCGGCACGCGCTACGCCGCCGCCCAGATGGCCCACCTCGACAGCGAGAAGGGCTGACCTACAGGCCCCCTTCTATAGGGTGGGCGGCGGCGTTTCGGCCAGGAAGCCGTGCAGCGCCGCCACCACCTGGGCCCCTTCGCCGATCGCCCCGCCAACCCGCTTGACCGAGCCCGAGCGCACGTCGCCGACCGCGTAGACCCCCGGCACCGCCGACTCCAGCGGCGTCGGCGGCCGCATGCCCTCGAAATCGGCGGCCGGGCCGGTCAGCACGAAGCCGCCCTTGTCGAGGGTGACGCCGCAGCCCGCCAGCCAGCCGGTGGCCGGGTCGGCGCCGACGAACAGGAAGACGTTGCGGATCGGGGCCTCGTCCTCGGCCCCGCTTTCGCGGTCGCGCCAGCGCACCCGCTCCAGGCCCCGGTCGGCGTCGCCCTCGAGGGCGACGATCTCGGTGCGGGTCATCAGTTCGATATTGGCGGCCGCGGCGATGCGGTCGATCAGATAGCGCGACATGCTCTCGGCCAGGCCGTCGGCCCGCACCATCATCCGCACCTTGGCGGCGTGGCCGGACAGATAGACCGCCGCCTGGCCGGCCGAATTGCCGCCGCCGACCAGGATCACCTCCTCGCCGGCGCACAGCTTGGCCTCGATCGGCGAGGCCCAGTACCAGACGCCCTTGCCCTCGAACTCGGGCAAGGCGTCGAGATCGGGCCGGCGATAGCGGGCGCCGCTGGCCACCACCACGGCGCGCGAGCGGATGCGCTCGCCGCAGTTCAACACCAGGCCGAAGGCCCCGTCGGCCAGGCTGCAGTCCAGGGTCTCGACCGTCGAGGGGATGACCATCTCGGCCCCGAACTTCTGGGCCTGGACGAAGGCCCGGCCGACCAGGGCCTGGCCGGTGATGCCGGTGGGAAAGCCGAAATAGTTCTCGATGCGGGCGCTGGCCCCGGCCTGGCCGCCGAAGGCCCGGGCGTCGACCACGACCACCGACAGCCCCTCCGACGCCGCGTAGACCGCCGTCGCCAGGCCGGCCGGTCCGGCCCCGACCACCGCCACGTCATAGACGGTGTGGTCGCGCTCCAGGGTGATCATGCCCAGCTGGTGGGCCAACTCGATCTCGCTGGGATTGCGCAGCACCGCGCCGTCGGGCGTGACCACCAGCGGCAGGTCGCGCGGGGCCGGCGCGTGGCGGGCGACCAGGGCCCCGGCCTCGGGATCGGCGGCGGGATCGAGCAGGTGATGCGGCTGGCCGTTGCGGGTCAGGAAGCCCTGCAGCCGCACGACGCCGTTGTCCTTGGTCGAGCCGATCAGCACCGGCCCGCCGAGCCCGGACTCGATCAGATTGACCCGGCGCAGGATCAGGGCCCGCATGATCCGCTCGCCCAGCTCGGCCTCGGCCACCAGCAGGGCCCGCAGGCCGGCGGGCGGGATCACCACCACCTCGACCTCGCCCTCGGCGTGGCCGTCGACCAGGGCGGCGCGGTTGGACAGCTGGCCGACCTCGGCCAGGAACTGGCCCGGCCCCTCCTCGATGATCGGGGTGACGTGGCCCAGGCCGTCGCGCTGGCTGATCACCACACGGCCCGACAGGATGATGAACATGCCGGGGCTGGGCTTGCCGGTCTCGATCATGCGGTCGCCGTCGGCATAGCGCCGCACCGTCCCGAACTTGCTCAGCCGGGCGATCTCGGCGGCGGTGAGCACCGGGAAGGTCTGGTCGTAGCGCGGTCCGGCGAAGCGGGGGGCGACGGTGGTGTCGGTCGGCATGGCTCGAGGTTCCGCGAGGTTAGCCGCCCCACCATGTCCAAGACCGCCGCCGGTGTCTCGCCGTTTTCGCGTGTGATGACGTTGGGGGGCCGCCCTCGTCCTTCGACAAGCTCAGGATGAGGGCCAGTGTTGCGGCGGTGCGGTCGAAAACCTCATCCCGAGCTTGTCGAAGGACGAGGTTTTCGCACCCCGTCAGCCCATCAGATGATTGCCATAGGCGGCCCGCAGCCGCTTCTTGTCGATCTTGCCGGTGGCGGTCAGCGGCACGGCGGCGAAGATCACGTCGTCGGGGGTCCACCATTTGACGATCAGCGGCGTCAGGAAGGCCAGCACGGCGGCCTTGTCGAGGTCGGCGCCGTCATGGGTCTCGATGACCAGCAGCGGCCGCTCCTCCCACTTGGGATGGGCCGCGCCGATCACCGCGGCGATCTTCACGCCCGGGCAGCCGGCGGCCAGATTCTCCAGGTCGATCGAGCTGATCCATTCGCCGCCCGACTTGATGACGTCCTTCTGGCGGTCGGTGATGCGCAGAAAGCCGTGGCGGTCGAGGGTGGCGATGTCGCCGGTGTCGAACCAGCCGTCGGCGTCCACCGCGTCGTGGTCCTGCCGATAGTAGCGGCGGATCACCCAGGGGCCGCGCACCATCAGGGCGCCCGAGGTCTCGCCGTCGTGCGGCGCGGCCTGGCCGTCCTCGGTGACCACCTTCAGTTCGACGCCGAACTGCAGCCGGCCCTGACGAGTCCAAATCGCCTCGTCCATGGCCGCCTCGCCCAAGGCCGCCAGGGCCGGGGTCGGGGTGGCGATGACCCCCAGCGGGCAGGTCTCGGTCATGCCCCAGATCTGCAGCACGGCCACGCCGTAGCGATGCTTGAAGGTCTGGGCCATGGCCTTGGGCACGGCCGAGCCGCCGATCACCACCCGCTTCAGCGGGCCGGGGGTCTGGCCGGTCTCCTGCAGCCAGGCCAGGTACAGGGTCCAGATGGTCGGCACCCCGCCGGAGAAGGTGACGCCCTCGCCCTCGATCAGGGCGTGCAGCGAGGCCCCGTCCATCTTGTCGGCCGGCAGGACCAGCTTGGTCCCGCAGATCGGGGCGGCGAACGGCAGGCCCCAGGCGGTGGCGTGATAGAGGCTGGAGCAGGGCATGACCACGTCGAAGGCGGTGAAGCCGAAGGCGCTGGCCAGGCCCGAGGCCATGGCGTGCAGCACCACCGCCCGGTGCGAATAGAGCACCCCCTTGGGATCGCCGGTGGTGCCGGAGGTGTAGCAGAGGAAGGCCCCGGCGTTCTCGTCGAAGCTGGGCCAATCGATCGTCTCCGGCTGGCCGGCGATCAGCGCCTCGTAGCCGGTCGCCCCGACCGCGCCGGGGACCAGCCGCTCGTCGTCCGACAGCATGACGAAGCGGGTGATGTGGTCCAGCCGCGGGGCCAGGCGGTCGATCAGGGCCGCGAAGCTGCGGTCATAGAGCAGCACCTGGCCGCCCGCGTGGTTGAGGGTGAAGGCGATCTGATCGTCCGACAGCCGCGGATTGGCGGTGTGCAGCACCGCGCCGATCCCGGGAACGGCGTAGAACAGCTCCAGATGCCGGTGGGTGTTCCAGGCCAGGGAACTGACCCGGTCGCCGGACGTCACCCCCAGGTCTGCCAGCGCGTGGGCCGCCTGGGCGGCGCGGCGGGCCAGGCCGGCATAGTCGTAACGCCAGATCGGCTCGTCGATCAGCCGCGAGACGATCTCGCGTTCGCCATGGGCCGCGGCCGCGAAGCGCAGGATGCCGCTGATCATCAGCGGCGCCGTCTGCATCAGGCCAGCGATCATGGACGCGTCTCCCCGTCTCGTCTTTGGCGACAGTCTAGATCAGGGCCGCTTCGGCGACCATCGCTCACCGCATGGACAATTATTGACTCAGTCAACAACTTGCGGAATCCTGGATCGGCCCCTTCAGGGAGATCGCCATGCTCGCCGCCGATCCGTCCGTCGCCGCCCTGCGCCGCTTCAACCGCCTCTACACCCAGAAGATCGGGGCCCTGGGCCGCGACCACCTCGACAGCGGTCTCAACCTCACCGAGGCGCGGGTGCTGTTCGAGCTGGCGGCGGCGCCAGGCCTGCGGGCCCGCGGCCTGCAGAAGGACCTCGGCCTCGACGCCGGCTATGTCAGTCGGCTGATCAGCCGCTTCGAGGCCCGGGGGTTTTTGGAGCGCCGCGCTTCCGACGGCGACAAGCGCGGGGCCGACCTGCACCTGACGGCGGAGGGCCTGGCGCTGTTTCGACATCTGGGCGACGCCGCCGACCGCCAGATCGGCGGCCTGCTGGACCCGCTGTCGCCCGGTCAAAGGCGCGACCTCGCCCAGGCGACGGCGACGATCCGCAATCTGCTGACCCCGTCCGCCGCCGATCCGGTGGCGTTGCGGCCGCCGGGGCCGGGCGACCTCGGCTGGGTGGTGCAGCGCCACGGCGCGCTCTACGCCGAGGAATATGGCTGGGACGAGCGGTTCGAGGGCCTGGTGGCCGGGGTGGTGGCCGAGTTCGTGCGCGATTTCGACCCGGCCCGGGCCCGCGGCTGGATCGCCACCCTCGGCGACGCCCCGGTCGGCTCGGTGTTCGTGGTCGACGACGGGGATGGTGTGGCGCGTCTGCGCCTGCTGCTGGTCGACCCCGCCGCCCGCGGCCGAGGCCTGGGCGAGCGGCTGGTCGCCGAGTGCCTGGGCTTCGCCCGCCAGGCCGGCTATCGCGACATGGTGCTGTGGACCCAGAGCCTGCTGACCGGCGCCCGGCGGATCTACGTCCGCGCGGGGTTCACGCTGGAATCGTCACGGCCGCACGACAGCCTGGGGGTTCCACTGGTCGGGGAAACCTGGCGGCTGAAGCTCTAGACATTCAGAGTTCGACGCGTCCAACTTTTAAAGCTCCGTCATTCCCGCCACAAGGGCGGGAATGACGGATAAAAAAGCGGCTGACTGATGTCGATCCGCTCTACAGCCGCGCGATCACCGCGTCGCCCATGGCGTGGGTGGTCAGGAAGCCGCCCAGGTCCTTGGTCCGCGCGCCGCCGTCCAGCGCCGCCTTGACCGCCGCCAACAGCCGGTCGGCCTTGGCGGTCTGGCCCAGCGACCAGCGCAGGGCCATTTCGAACGACAGGATGGCGGCCAGCGGATTGGCCACGCCCTGGCCGGCGATGTCGGGGGCCGAGCCGTGGATCGGCTCGTAGAGGCCCGGCTTGCCGGGCGCGCCCAGGGCGGCCGAGGGCAGCATGCCCAGCGAGCCGGTCAGCATCGCCGCGGCGTCCGACAGGATGTCGCCGAACAGGTTGTCGGTGACGATAACGTCGAACTGCTTGGGGGCGCGGACCAGCTGCATGGCGCAGTTGTCGGCCAGGATGTGCTCCAGCTCGACATCGGCGTATTCGGCCGCGTGCAGGGCGGTGACCACCTGGCGCCACAGCAGGCCGCTTTCCATGACATTGGATTTCTCGGCCGAGGCGACGCGATTGGAGCGGCCGCGGGCCAGCTCGAAGGCCACCCGCGCCACCCGCTCGATCTCGCCGGTGGTGTAGACCTGGGTGTCGACGCCGCGCTTCTGGCCGTTACCGAGATCCTCGATGCCGCGCGGCTCGCCGAAATAGACCCCGCCCGTCAGTTCACGGACGAACATGATGTCCAGCCCGGCCACGCGGTCGCGCTTGAGGCTGGAGGCGTCGGCCAGGGCGTCGAAGCAATAGGCCGGCCGCAGATTGGCGAACACCTGCATGGCCTTGCGCAGGCCCAGCAGGCCGGCCTCGGGCCGCAGGTGGCGCGGAGCGTTCGCCCATTGCGGCCCGCCGACCGCGCCCATCAGCACCGCGTCGGCGGCCAGGGCGGCGTCGCGGGTCTCGTCGGTCAGCGGCGTGCCGTGCTGGTCGTAGCTGGTCCCGCCATAGGGCTTCTCCTCGATCGTCAGTTCGGGGGTCAGCACCTGCGCGACGCGGCGCACCTGGGCGCAGACCTCGGGACCGATGCCGTCGCCGGGCAGGAGCAGAAGGGTGGCCATGGGAGCTCTCAGATCTTGCGGTAATCGGAAACGTCGAACGACGACAGGTCGCGGCCGTGCACGCCCAGTTCGGCGCCGATCGCGCGCCAGGCGGCCATGTGCGGCGAGGCGCGGTGGAAGGCCAGGGCGGCCTCGTCGGCGAAGTGCTCGAACACCCGGATCAGGCCGGGGTCCAGCGGGTCCTCGCTGAGCGCGTAGTCCAGGCAGCCGGGCTCGCCGCGGCTGCCCTCGACCTGGGCCTTCAGGTGGGGGCGCAGCGCCGCCAGTTGATCGGGGGCGACGCGGATCGTTCCAGCCAGGATGATGCTCATGGCTACAGCTCCAGCCACGGCTGGCCGAGCGCCCGCTTGCTCTCGAAGGTGTCGATCTCGGATCCGTGGATCAGGGTCTCGCCGATGGCGTCGAGGCCGCGCAGCATCTTGTCCTTGCGCACCGGATCGATCTGGAAGGCGAAGGTCTTGCCCGAGGGCGAAATCACCGTCTGGGCCTCCAGGTCGATGCTGACCATGTGGTTGCCGCCCTTGGCCTCGTCCATCAGCACGGCGATCTCGTCGGCCGCCAGCACCACCGGCAGCAGGCCGTTGTTGAAGCAGTTGTTGTTGAAGATGTCGGCGAACGAGGTCGAGATCACGCACATGATCCCGTAGTCCATCAGCGCCCAGGGCGCGTGTTCGCGCGAGCTGCCGCAGCCGAAATTGTCGCCGGCGATCAGCACGCTGGCGCCCTTGTATTCCGGGCGGTTGAGCACGAAGTCGGGCTTCGGCGCTCCGCTCTCGTCGAAGCGGAAGTCGTAGAACAGGCCCTTGGCCAGGCCCTCGCGCTCGACGGTCTTGAGGAACTGCTTGGGGATGATCTGGTCGGTGTCGATATTGGCCAGCGACAGGGGCGCGGCGCGGCCGTCGAGGCGGGTGAAGGCGCGCATCACAGCCACTCCCGAACGTCGGTGAGGTGGCCGGCGAAGGCCGCCGCCGCCGCCATGGCCGGCGACACCAGATGGGTGCGGCCGCCGCGGCCCTGGCGGCCCTCGAAATTGCGGTTGCTGGTCGAGGCGCAGCGCTCGCCCGGCTGCAGCTTGTCGGGGTTCATCGCCAGGCACATCGAACAGCCCGGTTCGCGCCAGTCGAAGCCGGCGGCCTTGAAGATGGCGTCCAGGCCTTCCTCCTCGGCCTGGGCCTTCACCAGGCCCGAGCCCGGCACCACCATGGCGGTGACGTGGTCGGCGACCAGCTTGCCCTCCAGGAAGGCGCGCTGGGCGACGGCGGCGGCCTCGCGCAGGTCCTCGATGCGGCTGTTGGTGCACGAGCCGATGAACACCTTGTCGATACGGGCCGCGCTGATCGGCTGGCCGGCGGTCAGGCCCATATAGTCCAGGGCCCGCTCGGCGGCGGCGCGCTTGTCGGGGGTGGCGAAGCTGGCCGGGTCGGGGACATTGCCGGTGACCGGCACGACGTCTTCCGGGCTGGTGCCCCAGGTGACCATCGGGGCCAGGCCGGCGGCGTCGATCACCACCTCGCGGTCGAACACCGCCTCGGGGTCGCTGAAGAAGCTCTTCCAATAGGGCAGGGCCATTTCCCAGGCCCCGCCCTTGGGGGCCGACGGCTTGCCCTGGATATAGGCGTAGGTCTTGTCGTCGGGGGCCACCAGCCCGGCCTTGGCCCCGGCCTCGATGGCCAGGTTGCACAGGGTCATGCGGCCTTCCATCGACAGGGCGCTGATCGCCTCGCCGACATATTCGATGACATAGCCGGTGCCGCCGGCGGTGCCGATGGCGGCGACCACGGCCAGGGCCAGGTCCTTGGCGGTGACGCCGGGGCCCAGTTGGCCGTCGACGCGGACCTTGAGGTTCTTGCTCTTCTTCTGGCGCAGGGTCTGGGTGGCCAGGACGTGCTCGACCTCGGAGGTGCCGATGCCGTGGGCCAGGGCCCCGAAGGCGCCATGGGTCGAGGTGTGGCTGTCGCCGCAGACGATGGTCATGCCCGGCTGGGTGCGGCCCTGCTCGGGCCCGACCACGTGGACGATGCCGTTGCGGATGTCGCCCATCGGGAAGAATTCGATGCCGTTGTCGGCCACGTTGCGGGCCAGGGTCTTCAGCTGAAGCCTGGCTTCCTCGTCGGCGACGGCGTCGACGCCCAGGGCCTGGCCCTGCGTCGGCACGTTGTGGTCGGCCACGGCGAGGGTGCGGTCGGGGCGGCGCACGGCGCGGCCGGCGGCCCGCAGGCCGGCGAAGGCCTGGGGCGTGGTGACCTCGTGGATCAGGTGCAGGTCGATATAGAGGATCGCCTCGCCGCCGGTCTCGCCGGCGGGCGCGGGCGACACCAGATGGGCGTCCCAGATCTTATCGTACAGGGTCTTGGGTGATGCATTGGCCATGGTCCTGCGCATCTAGGCCCTGGGACCGGCTTCGTAAAGCCGCGAGCGCCGATTTTCACCGGCCCTTTGGTCGATCGGGGGTATTTGTACCCCAACGAGCAGGCTTTCTGGCGATGCTCGGCACGCTTGTGCCCCGGGGGGCCGTCCCGCCAAGCTGGCCCGAACGAAAGAGGGCGCGCACAAGGCGCGCCCTCATATCGCTTTGGCTTCGAGGACCTAGGACGCCTTTCGAAGCGGGCCGCTCCCTAGGAGGGGGCGGTCAGGAAGCCCGTCGCTAACGCGGTGGGGGTAGGCGGAGGGTGCTGAAAAAACCGTGTTTTGTCAAGGCGCGGGCGCCGCGACCGGCAGCAAAAAGGCCCCGGCGTCACCGCCGGGGCCTTTCCAGTTTCGAGCGGGCCGGCGCCTATTCGGCGACGTCGCCCTTTTCCTTGCGGATCGTCTGGCGCTCGGCGATGCGGGCCGACTTCCCGCGGCGATCGCGCAGGTAGTACAGCTTGGCGCGACGGACGACGCCGCGACGCTTCACCTCGATGCTTTCGATGTTCGGCGACAGCAGTGGGAACAGACGTTCCACGCCTTCGCCGAACGAGATCTTGCGGACCGTGAAGTTCTCGTGGATGCCGCCGCCGGCGCGGGCGATGCACACGCCTTCATAGGCCTGGACGCGCTCGCGCTCGCCTTCCTTGATCTTCACGTTGACGCGCAGGGTGTCGCCCGGCTGGAATTCCGGGATCGCCCGGACGGCCAGCAGACGCGCGGATTCTTCCTGCTCGAGGGTCTTGATGATGTTCGCAGCCATGTCTCAATCTCCTTTGGGCTTACCCGTTTTCGGGCCGCCTTTTGCCTGTTGATTGGCGAGATGACGGTCCCAAAGATCGGGCCGCCGCTCGCGGGTGGTGTCTTCACGCATAGTCTTTCGCCATTGCGCGACCTTCTTGTGGTCGCCCGACAGCAGCACCTCGGGGATGTCGCGCCCCTCGAACGTCCGCGGCCTCGTATACTGCGGATGTTCGAGGAGATCGTCCTCGAAGCTTTCTTCCCGCGTGCTCTCGGCGTTTCCCAGAACGCCTGGGGCCAGCCGAACGCACGCCTCGATCGCGACCATCGCCGCCGCCTCGCCACCGGCGAGCACCGCGTCTCCGACCGAGACCTCCTCGAACCCGCGGGCGTCGAGCACCCGCTGGTCCACCCCCTCGAAGCGGCCGCACAGGACGATGATCCCGGGGGCCTGACTCCACTCACGAACCCGCGCCTGGGTCAGGGGCCGACCCCGGGCGCTCATGTATAAAAGCGGCCGCCCACCGACCTCCACGCTGTCCAGCGCGGCGGCGATGACGTCCGCTCTCAATACCTGTCCCGCGCCGCCACCCGCGGGGGTGTCGTCGAGGAAGCCGCGCTTATCTTTGGAAAAGGCCCGAATGTCCAGTGTTTCCAAACGCCACAGGTCCTGTTCGCGCCAGGCCGTGCCGATCAGCGACACGCCGAGCGGGCCGGGAAAGGCTTCGGGGAACATGGTCAGGACGGTGGCGGTGAACGGCATCGGGGCTGTTTAGCCGGGCGCGGGCCGCTTGTCGAAGCGCCGCGCGGGGCTAGCCGGTCAGCGCGGGACCAGCAGTCGCGGCGTGGCGGGCCGCGGCGTCCGGGCGACCGTCGCCGGACGGCGAGCCCGCCGCGCCGCCCGGGCGGCCGCCCGCTGTCGCAGCCACAGCAGCCAACCGAACGTGGTCTCTTTATGGGTCTTGTTGAACTCTTCCATCGCCACACCCGTCCAAAGGTCTTCTGTTGGCGGGGAAAATCGGCGATATCCGAGCCGAGAACAAACGCGTCCTCCTCGTGAATTCATAAGGACAACTTATGCAAGACCGGCTCGGCTCCATCCCGCTCAGCGCCATCCGGGTGTTCGAGGCGGCGGCGCGGCTGGGCGGCTTCACCCGGGCGGCCGAGGCGCTGGGCATCAGCCAGGCGGCGGTCAGTTGGCAGGTCAAGGCGCTGGAGCGGCGGCTGGACCAGGCGCTGTTCGTGCGCCGGCCGCGCGAGGTGACGCTCACCGTCGCCGGCGAGCGGCTGGCCCGCGCCGCCACCGAGGCGCTGGGCCTGCTGCGCGCCGCCCTCACCGACCTGGCCGAAACCGACGACGGGGTGCTGGCCATCACCACCGTCCAGAGCCTGGCCAGCCAGTGGCTGGCCCCGCGGCTCGGCTCGTTCCAACTGGCCCATCCGCAGATCGCCGTGCGGCTGGAGACCACGCCCCGCGCCGTCGACCTGGCGCGCGAGAATGTCGATGTCGCGGTGCGCGGCGGATCGGGCCACTGGCCGGGCCTGGACAGCCATTTCCTGATGCCGACCGTGCAGACCCCGCTCTGCGCGCCCGAACTGTTGGCGCGGCTGGGGGGACTCAAGTCGCCGCACGACCTGCTGGCCGCGCCCCGCGTCGGCTCGCCGGTGGAGTGGGCCGACTGGTTCGCGCGGGCCGGGGTCGCCCCGCCCGAGGCCCCGGCCAGTCCCCGCCTGATGGGCGACGCCCAGGTGGTCGAGGTGGCCTCGGCCCTGGCCGGCCAGGGCGTGGCGCTGGGGTCGCCGATCTATTTCGCCACCGAGATCGCCCAGGGCCGACTGGTGCAGCCGTTCGAGACCGTCGCTCCGTTGGGCGGCGGTTTCTGGCTGGTCTATCCGACCGAGCGCCGGCGGGTGCGCAAGATCGCCGCCTTCCGCGACTGGATCCTGGCCCGCGTCGCCGAGGACCCGAACATCGCCCGCTACGCCCCGTCGAGCAGCCGCGTCACCGCCTCGACCAGGGCCGACGGGGAATAGGGCTTTTGCAGGTACCGGGCGGTCTCGGGCAGATCGCCGGTCCCGACCCCCTTGCCCGAGGTGACGAGGATGGCCAGGCGCGGCCATTTCAGCACCGCCAGACGCGCCAGGCCAAAGCCGTTCAGCGAGCCGGGCATGTTGACGTCGCTGAACAGCACGGCGGTGTCGGGCCGGGCGTCGAGCAGCACCAGGGCCTCTTCGGCGTTGACCGCCTCGATCACCCCGAAACCGGCCTCGGCCAGGACGTCGTGGGCGAGCATGCGCACCAGCGGTTCGTCCTCGACGATCAAGACCAACGGCCCAAGGGGCGCGGGGTCCTCGGACCGATCGCTCATTCCCACTCCACTTTCACCAATGTCGGCTATCCGACCAACGCGGCTTGTCGCGCCTTGTTGCACGCCACATGCACCGACGCCTTGCCTCGCCTGGGTTTTTCGCCTCGGCGGCGATCAGTTGGCGTTCGGGGAACATGGTTATCAATGTTATTCCCGCAAAAGGCGAGCCGATGGTGTCCCTGGCCGCCGGGGCCGGCTAAGGAAGGGCGGCGACGGTGATCGGGGCGCGACGATGTCGGGATGGATGATCGGGGTGATGGTGGAGGTGGCGGGCGAACGCGCGCCGCTGCGCCATTTCTACGCGGTCGGCCAGCCGGATCGCGCCCGGGCCGAATGGGCGGCCATCGACCACGCCCTGCTGATCGGCCAGGTGGCGATGAGCCCGGTGGACGGTCAGGAGCCGGTGCAGGCGCTCGGCGAGATCGCCGCCCACCGCATGCCGGGCCTCGGCCTGAAGCCTGGCCAGGTCAAGGCCCTGGGCGACCGCTGGCCGCGGCGGTGGCTGCCGCTGCGCTGAGGCCCCGCGCGGCGACGGGGATGGATGGAGGATAGATGGAGGGGACAGGCACTCATGGCGAGGCCCTGGCCCTTATTGCACAAGCCGTGGGGTGAGTGCCTGTCCCCGGAGCTCGCACTGAACCTGACGGGGATAACCCCGATTTCCGCCGCCCCCGCGCC
>JAQGIN010000016.1 GCA_028291125.1 Caulobacter sp. | reverse complement strand
GCGGCTGATCAGCATCGGCCTGGTCGGCGCCCTGGTGCTGGTGCCGCCGGCGGTGATGTTCGGGCTGCACGACTACCAGCGCAAACGGCTGCTCACCTTCCTCAATCCGGAGAGCGACCTTTCCGGCTCCGGCTACCACATCCAGCAATCGAAGATCGCGCTGGGTTCCGGCGGCCTGCTGGGCAAGGGCTATGGGCTGGGGTCGCAGAGCCAGCTGAACTTCCTGCCGGAGAAGCAGACCGATTTCATCTTCGCGACGCTCGCCGAGGAGTTCGGCTTTGTGGGCTGCGTCTCGATCCTGATCCTCTATGCGGCGGTGATCTTCATGGCGTTGCGCACCGCTTACCTCAGCCACAGCCACTTCGGCCGGCTGGCGGCGGCGGGCCTGACCGCCACCTTCGCCCTCTATGTGATGATCAACGGGGCCATGGTCATGGGCCTGGCCCCGGTGGTCGGGGTGCCGATGCCGATGCTGTCCTATGGCGGCACGGTGATGCTGACGGTGATGATCGGCTTCGGCCTGGTCCAGGCTGTGCGCGTGCACCGCTACACCGAGGTCACCAGCGGCAAGGGCTCGCTGATGTAGGCCCTGCGTCCTTCGAGGCCGCTTCGCGGCGCTTCAGGATGAGGACGTCGGCACGGCTTCCTCATCCTGAAGCGCGAGCCTTTAGGCGGGCCTCGAAAGGCCCCTCAGCCCCCCAGCGCCGCGTCCGTCGCCCGCACCAGGCCGTCGATGATTCCCGGCTCGGTCGAGGCGTGGCCGGCGTCCCAGACGATGTCGAACTTGGCTTCCGGCCAGGCCTTGCGCAGCGCCCAGGCGGTTTCCAGCGGCGTCACCACGTCGAAGCGGCCCTGGACGATCCAGCCGGGGATGTGGCGGATCTTGTCGATGTTCTTCAGCAGCCAGCCGTCCTCGGGGAAGAAGCCGTGGTTGGCGAAGAAGTGGCATTCGATCCGCGCGAAGGCGACGGCGAAGTCCTCCTCGTTGAACTTGGGGGGACGAGCCTCCGGCCCGCGGATCGAGATGGTGTCGCCCTCCCACTGGCTCCAGGCGGCCGCGGCCTCGACCTGGACGCGGCGGTCGGGGTGGGTCAGGCGGCGGTGATAGGCGGCCATCAGGTCGCCGCGCTCGGCCGGCGGGATCGGCGCCAGGAACCGCTCCCAGGCGTCGGGGAACAGCATCGAGGCCCCGTCCTGATAGAACCATTTCAGCTCGCGCTGGGTCAGCAGGAAGACGCCGCGCAGCACCAGGGCCTCGACCCGATCGGGATGGGTGATGGCGTAGGCCAGGGCTAGGGTCGAGCCCCACGAGCCGCCGAACACCGTCCACTTCTCGACGCCCAGATGCACGCGCAGCCGCTCGATGTCCTCGATCAGGCTCCAGGTGGTGTTGTCCTCGAGGCTGGCGGTGGGCCGCGAGCGGCCGCAGCCACGCTGGTCGAACAGCGCCATGCGCCAGCGCGACGGGTCGAAGAACCGCCGCATGGTCGGATTGACCGCTCCGCCGGGGCCGCCATGCAGGATCACCGCCGGCTGGCCGCGCGGATTGCCGCATTCCTCGTAATAGATCTCGTGCGGTCCGCCGGTCGGCAGCCAGCCGAACGAGAACGGCTCGATCTCGCGATAGAGGCCGCGGCGGCCGGCCAGGGACATGACGGAGGAGGAGGTTGAGCGATCCATGCCTCGACCCTAGCGCGGTTTCGGGGGGCGAGGGAACGGCCGGGGCGGGCTCGGTGCGACGAATGCGCCGCCCGGCGCCGTCCGGGTCGATTTTCCGCTAGTCTGTGATTCATGGACGAGCCCGAAGACCTCAGCGACGACGAACTGCTGGCCATGCTGACCGACGCCCAGCTGGCGGAGCTGAACCGCGCCATCGGCGAGGTGTTCTCCGACGGCGGCGTCGATCGGGCCGAGGCCCTGCACGCCCTGGCCACCGTCTACAGCCTGCGCGCCGGCCAGCGCGATCCGGAATCGGCCTTGGCGATGCTGCAGCTGGCGGCCGCCATGCGACGGCGCGCGGCCGAACTGGCCGAGGCTCCGCGGCCGATCGCGGCGCTGAACTAACCTCGCCGGGCGGTCAGTGGCCGCGCGCCGGGAGCGGGAAGCGCCGGCCCAGCCAATCGATCAGGATGGCGTTGACCTCGTCGGGCTTCTCCTGCTGGGTCCAATGGCCGCTGCCCTTGATCAGCACCTTCTCCAGATCGCCGATCTGGTCGCCCATGCGATCGGCCAGGGAGGGCGGCAGCACGGCGTCCCATTCGGCCATGATCATCAGGCAGGGTATGCCGTCGATGCGGGTGGGCAGGGCGGCCGATCGCTCCCAGTTGCGGGTGAAGTTGCGATACCAGTTGATCCCGCCGGTGAAGCCGGTGCGCTCGAAATTGGCGACGAAGGCGGCCAGTTCATCGGCGGGCAAGAACTGCCGGCCGTCGGCCGCGGGATCGAAACGCTCCAGACCCGCCTGCAGGGCCGGGCCGCGCTGTTCGGTGGTGTCGGCCGAGATGTCGGTGAAGGCGTCGGTCGGCCGGCGCATGAAAAAGCGCATCGTCTTGTCGACGTCGGCGGCCAGCTGGGCGTCGGCCACCCCCGGCTTCTGGAAATGCACGATGTACATGTCGTCGCCGAACGCCTTGCGGAACATGGCGATCGGATCGACCGGCAGGCGCGGGATGAACGGGGTGTTGAGCCCGATCACCCCGGCCACCCGATCGGGGTGCATCAGCGGCATCTGCCAGACGACGATGCCGCCCCAGTCGTGGCCGCAGAACACCGCCTTGTCGATTTGCAGGTGGTCGAGCAGGGCGACCAGGTCGTCGGTCAGGTGCTGCATGTCATAGGCCTCGACCGCCTCGGGGCGGGAGGTCAGGCCATAGCCGCGCTGGTCGGGGACGATCACCCGGCGGCCGGCCTTGGCCAGGGCGGCGATCTGGTGGCGCCAGGAGAAGGCGAACTCTGGAAAGCCGTGACAGAGGACGATCGGCACGCCGTCGTGGGGCCCGGCGTCATAATAGGCCATGCGGATCCCATTGAGATCGGCATAGGCCGGTTTGGGCATCATCCGGTCGAGCGCGGAGGTTTCCGGGACGGACATCGACGGCTCCTGGGTTCCAACCTTATCTTATTGCCAATCACTTTGCGGCCGCGGCGCGGAGGCGGCAAGGGATCAGAGGTTCCGTTCGGCCCTCGGCGGGCTATGAAGCGCGTCATGTCCTCCGATCCCCCCGCCAAGATCCCGTGGAGACTCGTGCTCCTGCTCGGGGCGCTGACCGCCTTCGCCCCGATGTCGATCGACATGTACCTGCCCGGCCTGCCGGCTATCGGTGGCGCCTTCGGGGCCAGCGCCGACCAGACCCAGGCCACGCTGGCGGCGTTCTTCGCCGGCATGGCCATCGGCCAATTCCTGTACGGCCCCACCTCCGACCGGTTCGGCCGTCGCGGGCCGATCCTGTTCGGGGTGGCGATCTATGTCGTCGCCTCCCTGGCCTGCGCCCTGGCCACATCGATCGACATGCTGATCGCCGCCCGCTTCGTCCAGGCCCTGGGCGGATGCGCCGGGGCGGTGGTGGCCCGGGCCGTGGTCCGCGACCGTTTCAACCACAGCGACACCGCCCGGGTGCTGTCGCTGCTGACCCTGGTCATGGGCCTAGCCCCGGTGCTGGCGCCCCTGGCCGGCGGCTGGATCCTGATCGTCGCCAGCTGGCGGACGATCTTCGCCGTGCTGGTGGTGTTCGGGACCCTGATCGCCGCTTGGGTGATCTTCGGCCTCAAGGAGTCGCGATCCGAGGAGACCGCCGCCCAGGCGCGCAGCGAGAACCCGCTGCGGGCGTTCGGCGTGCTGCTGCGCTCGCCGCGGCTGGTCGGCTATCTGCTGGCCGGCTCGCTGAACGGGGCGGTGCTGTTCACCTACATCTCTGGCTCGTCCAGCCTGGTGATCGAGACCTATGGCTTCACGCC
>JAQGIN010000550.1 GCA_028291125.1 Caulobacter sp. | reverse complement strand
CCGCCGGTGCGGCGCAGCCACGGGATCGAGCCCGACTCCTGCTGCAGGCTGATCTGCAGGTGGTGGCCCGGAATCGCCTCGTGATAGGTCAGGGTCGCCAGGCTGTATTTCGGCCAGTCGTGGGTGTCCTTCAGATTGATGAAGTAGAAGGCCGGCCGCGAGCCGTCGAGAGCGGCGCGCTGGTAGTAGCCGTTGGCGGCGCCGTCCTGGATGAACACCGGCACCCGCTTCACCTCGACCTTGGCCTTGGGCAGGGTGCCGAAGGCCTGGGGCAGCTTGGGATAGAAGGCGTCGATCTGGCGGTTGAGCTGGGCCAACAGGTCGGCGCGGCCGGCGTCGGTGTTGGGATAGAGCTGGGCCGGGTCGTTGTTCAGCGCCACCAGGCGTTCGGCCACCGTGCCCTGGGTCATGCCCTGGCCCTTGAGCAGGGTGTCGAGTTGGGCGGTGATCTGGGCCACCTGCTCGACGCCCAGGCGATGGACCTCGGCCGGCGGCAGGGTGGTGGTGGTGGCCGCGGCCAGGGCGGCGGCGTAATAGGCCTCGCCGTCGGGCAGGCGCCAGGCGCCGGCCTCGTGACTGGTCTTGGCGCGCAGCGCCTGGACCTCGGCGATCTGGCGGTCGAGGGCCGGGAACACCTCGGCGTTGACGATGGCTTCGGCCTTGGCGCCGTAGTCGCCGGCCAGACCGGCGGCCTTGGCCTTCTTGACCAGGGACTCGACCAGCACCGTCTGGGCGGCCGGGGCGCCGCGCAGGGCGGTCAGCTGCTGCAGGGCGGTGTCGAGGTTGAAGTCAGGACAGACGACGCCGCGGGCGGCGTCCTCCTTGGCGCGGACGATGTCCTCGTCCATCACCTTGCCGAAGGCCTGGAGGCGCGACAGATAGGCGTCGGCGTCGGCGGCGGTATCGACCTTGTGCTGACCGTCCAGGAAATCGGGCACGTCCTGATAGGCGCCGCTCAGCTGGCTGATGACATAGGGCACGTAGCGGCCGCCGGTCTGGCCGTAGGCGAAGCGAGCCCCGCCGATGGCGGTCTCCAGCTGATAGGCGACGACGTCATAGTCGACCGGCGACAGGCCGGTCAGCTTGGCCCGATCGATGGTCTTCAGAGCCTTGTAGTCGGCGGCGCTCTTGGCCAGGCGGCGCTGGCGCTCGGCGGTGGTGCGCGGCGACAGCTGGGCCTTCAGCGGGGCGCGGGCCCCCTTGTCGAGGCCCAGAGAAGTGGCCTGTTCGGGGCTCTCGTCGATATTGGTCTCGAAAATCCGGTCCAGCAGGGCCCGCAGCTTGGCGTCCTCGCCGGAAGCGGCCTGGGCCAGGGCTCCGCCGGCGCCGGTCGATAGGGCCAGCGCCCCGGTGGTGGTGAGAAACGTCCTGCGGTCCATGCGGGCCCCTTCCAGAATGGCGACGGCCCTCCGCGTCGCGACGGCGACGGGAGGGCTTTGGCGATAGCCTCAATGACGATCGCGACGGCGCGAACCCATTTTCGCGGGCTAGGCCTTGGCGGCGGCGATGTAGTTGTCGATGGCCGTATCCAGCACGGTCAGCGGCGTCATGCCCGACAGCAGGCCGGCGTCGTGGAACTTGCGGATGTCGAACTTTTTGCCCAGAGCCTTCTTGGCCCGCTCACGAGCCCGCAGCCAAACGATCTTGCCGACCATGTAGCTGCAAGCCTGGCCGGGCCACACGCAGTAGCGTTCGATCTCGGTGATCGTGCCGCTCTCCTCGTCGCCCATGGCGTCGGCCATGTACTTGACCGCCTGTTCGCGGCTCCAGCGCTTGTGGTGCATGCCGCTGTCGACCACCAGCCGCACCGCCCGGAACAGGGCGTCGTGCAGCATGCCGATATGGCCGAACGGGTCGTCCTTGTAGATGCCCATCTCGACGGCCAGCTGTTCGGTATAGAGCGCCCAGCCCTCGGCGTAGCCCGAGAAGCCGATGACCTTGCGGATCAGCGGCAGGCCCTGGGCCTCGTTGGACAGCGACAGCTGCAGGTGGTGGCCCGGGACGCCCTCGTGCACGGTCAGGGTGGTGAGGGTGAAACGCGGCTGCTCGGCGGTGTCGCGCAGGTTGATCCAATAGATGCCGGGGCGCTTTCCATCCAGCGACGGCGAATTGTAGTAGCCGCCCGGGGCGCCGGCCTCGATGGCCTTGGGCACCCGGCGGATCTCCAGCGGGGCCTTGGGCAGCTGGCCGAAATAGGCCGGCAGCTGCTTGTCGATCCACTTGGCCTTGGTGTTGAGGTCGGCGATCAGCTGTTCCTTGGCCGCGTCGGTGTTGGCGTAGAGCTGGCGCGGGTCCTTGGTCAGGGCGCGCATGCGCTCGCCGGGCGTGCCCTTGGTCATCCCCTGTTTCTTGAAGATGGTGTCGATCTCGGTCGAGATCGACTTGACCAGGTCCAGGCCCAGCTGGTGGATCTCGTCGGGGGTGATCTTGGCGGTCGTGTAGTTCTTCAGCGACACCGCGTAATAGTCGGCGCCATCCTTCAGCCGCCAGACGCCGGCGTCGTGGACCGCCTTGGGGCGAACGCTTTCCAGCAGGGCGATCTGGCGCTTGAGGGCCGGCAGCACCGAGCCTTCATAGACCTTGCTCGCCTCGCCGGCCCAGTCGCCGGGAATGGCCTTCTCCTTGGTGCGGCGAGCCACCGACAGCACCAGCGGGGCCTCGGCGGTGGGCGTGCCGGCGAAGGCCTTCATCTGGATCAGGGTCTTGTCGATGACGAAGTCCGGCGGGATGACGCCGTCGGCGTAGTCGCGCTGGGCGATCGCCGTCTCGTCGTCCATCAGCCGGGCGAAGGCCTCCATCCGCGACAGATAGGCGTCGGCGTCGGCCTTGGTCTCGATCGAATGCTGGGTGTCGAGGAAGTCGGGATAGGACTGGTACGAACCGGTCAGCTGGCTGAGCACATAGGGCGCGCCCGAGCCGCCGCCGGCATAGGTGAACTTCTCGTTGCCCTCGTCCTGCACCGCCAAGGTGAACTCAACGGTGTCGTAGTTGATGGCGTCCATGCCGGTCAGGGCCTTGCGGTCCAGGGCGCGCAGGTCGGCCAATTGCTGGCGGGTCTGGGCGATCCCGGCGGCGATGGCCGCGAACGAGCGGTCGCTGAGCTGGGCCTTGGTCCAGGCCAGGTCGCCGGTGTCGAGGCCCAGGCTGGTGGTGGTCTCGGGCTGCTGGCGCAGCTGCTTGGCCATGATGGCGTCGAACAGGGCGTTGAGCTTGGCGGCTTCGCCGGTGACGGCCTGGGCCAGCACCGGACCCGATCCGGCGGCCGCGGCGGCCAGACCCAGAGCTCCGGCGGACAGCAGTATTTGACGGCGATTTTGCAAGACGTGGCCCCTCACCCGAAAACTTCGAAGGTGAAGGCGTAAGGCCCGCCGCCGAACGCGGCAACGGGCCTGCGAATTAATTCCGAGTCATGAAACTCATCGCCGACGCGCCTATTCGATGGCGGCCGGATCGTCCGAGGCGTCCTCGATCTGGGTGATCAGGGCGGCGCCGTGGATCAGCTGGCGGACCTTCTCACCGCCGGCCTTCACCGGGTCGGAGACCACCAGAAAGTGGGTGTGGCCGTGACCATGGCCGCTCTCGGCGTGCAGGGTGCCGGCGACGAGGCTGCCGTCCGACAGGCTGACGCGAACGGGCTTGCCAACGAAGGCCTGGACTTCTTCTTCGGTCATGGGGAGACGCCTTGTGTCATCGAGGGGGAACGATCTGGGCATAGGACGACAAGGCGCCTGGCGGCGCAAGGCGGTTGGGATGGATAGAGGGGGGACACACACTCACCCCATCGATCCGAGGAAACCTGGCTGGGTCCCGGGGGTGAGTGTGTGTCCCCGTCCACCTACCCCCTACGCCCCCAGCGACACGTACAGCTCCGACTCCAGCACCCATTGCCCCGTCACCCGCCGCCACACCGCCAGATAGGTCCCCGACAGCGCGGGCTGGTCCCGCCAGGTCCCGACCCAGCGGCCGGCCTCGGCGGCGCGGGCCTCGTCCTGATCGAGGGTCACGGTCTCGGTGGTGCGGACATAGGCGACGAAGGCCGGGTCGCGGAACTGAGCGTCGAAGGCCTCGATCACCGCGTCGGCCCCGAGGATCAAGGTCCCGTCGCCGGCGATCAACTTGACCGCCGGGTCGAGAAACGGCCGTAGACGCTGCGCCTGATGCGCCGCGATCAGCTTGTTGGTCAGCTTGCGGCGGGCCCGGATGGCGGTCTCGGCGGGGGTCATGGGACGAGGCTTACACGCGGCC
>JAQGIN010000519.1 GCA_028291125.1 Caulobacter sp. | reverse complement strand
GCCGTCGTCGCGGCCGACGTCGCCGCCGTGCTGGCCCAGGCCCCGGCCGAAGCCGTGCTGCTGATCGACGCCGTCCTGTCGGGCCCGCGGGGGGCCCTGCGTCCGCCGCCCGGCCGCTCGGCCGTGGTGCTGCTGGCGCCCGAACAGCGCGACCGCATCCCCCGGCTGAAGGCCGCTGGCTTCCACGGCTATCTGATCAAGCCGATGCGGCGCGCCTCGCTGATCGCCCAGGTGCTGGGCGCGGCCACCGCCGTCCGCCCCTTCGGCGATGGTCCGGCCGAACCGGGCCACCCCGAGGACGAGCGCGTCGCCCCGGCCGCCGCCCCCGGCGCCAAGGTGCTGCTGGCCGAGGACAATCCGATCAACGCCCTGCTGGCCCGCACCCTGCTGGAGCGCGAGGGTTGCCGGGTCGATCGCGCCGCCAGCGGCGATGAGGCGATCTCGGCCCTGGAGACCGGTGTCTACGACCTGATCCTGATGGACCTGCGCATGCCCGGCCTGAACGGCGTCGACGCCGCCCGGACCCTGCGCGAGCGCGGTGTCGTCACCCCGATCGTCGCCCTCACCGCCGACGCCTTCGAGGACGACCGCCGCGCCTGCCTGGCGGCCGGCATGAACGACTTCCTGGTCAAGCCCCTGACCCCCGACGCCCTGCGTGGCGCCCTGACCCGCTGGATCGGGGCGCGCTGGACGAACGCGGCGGCTCAGGCCAAGGTCGGGCCTTGATCAAGTGGGAGACGCGCCGCGGCGCGGGCGACGGGGCATGGCGCAGGCCAAGGCGAAAAAACGCGGCATGATGGACGTGCTGCGGGCGCTGCGGCGGCCCAAGGTCGCCGTCATGCTAGCCCTGGGCTTCGGCTCCGGCCTGCCTTTCCTGCTAACCGGCAACACCTTCGGCTATTGGCTGCGCGAGGAAGGCACGTCGCTGAAGGCGATCGGCTTCCTGTCCTGGGTGGGCCTGGCCTATTCGGTGAAATATCTCTGGGCGCCGCTGGTCGACCGGCTCGACGCGCCGCTGGTCGGCCGCTGGCTGGGGCGGCGGCGGGGCTGGATGCTGCTGTCGCAGCTCGCCGTCGGCCTCGGCCTGGTCGGCATGGCCCTGACCGGGCCGCACGCCGGCCTGACCACCGTGGGCGTCTTCGCGGTCGTGGTCGCCTTCGCCTCAGCCACCCAGGACATCGTCGTCGACGCCTGGCGGATCGAGGCCGCCGAGACCGGCGAAGAGCTGGGCCTGCTGTCCTCGGCCTATCAGCTGGGCTATCGCGCCGCCCTGCTGGCCACCGACGCCCTGATCCTGGCAGCCGCCACCCGCATCGGCTGGAGCCATTCCTATCTGGGCGCGGCGCTGTGCATGGGGATCGCCATCCTCGCCACCCTGAAGGCCACCGAGCCGGTGCGCGCCGACGCGGTAATGAAGGGCAAGGCCCCGCTGTGGACGGGTCGCGGCTTCTTCGACGCCGTGGTCGGCCCGTTCCTCGACTTCTTCCGCACCCATCGCGAGTTCGGGGTGCTGATGCTGGCGGCGGTGGCGCTGTATCGCCTGCCCGACTTCGTGATGGGGCCGATGGCCAATCCCTTCTATCACGACATCGGCCTGACCAAGGACGCGGTGGCGGCCGTGCGCGGCTCGGTGGGCCTGGTGGCGGCCATCGTCGGCATCGCCGCCGGCGGCCTGTCGGCCGTGCGGTTCGGCTTCACCCCGACCTTGATCATGGGCGCCATCCTGCAGCCGATCGCCGTCGCCGCCTTCGCCCTGCTGACCATCAGCCAAGGCGACGTGGTGGTGTTCAGCCTGGTGATGGCCGGCGACAACTTCGCTATGAGCTTCGCCGGCGTCGCCCTGGTCGCCTATATGTCGAGCCTGACCAGCCTGGGCTACACCGCCACCCAATACGCCCTGCTGTCCTCGACCTACGCCATGCTGGGCAAGTTCCTGAAGGGCTTCTCGGGCGCGGTGGTCGAAAGCCTCAGCGCCAGCCACGGCCTGATGACGGCCTACGCCCTGTTCTTCGTCGGCGCGGGTCTGGTGGGGGTTCCGGCCCTGATCCTGTTCATCGTGCTATCGCTGCGCCAGGGGGCCTCGGCACGAAGGGTGGAGTCCAACGGGACGAGCGAAAAGGGCGGATAGAGTCCGCTGCGTAGACAATGATTTTTGCATCGGGGCGGCGATGAACGACGAGGACTATGTCCGGCTCAGCTCCGCTGACGCCTACGAGTACGCGATCCGACGGCCCGGCGCGGAGCGGGTCAGACTATTCGCGATTTACAAGAAAGCCACCGGCGGAGAGGCCTTGCGAGGCGTCCCCTCCGAAGCGTTCAAGCCCCTCGCGAGAGGCGACGACGCCCCTGTAAAATGCCCCTCGTGCGAATCGCCGCAAATCCATGCCGAAAAGCGAGGATGGACCTGGATGTCGGGCCTGATCGGCGGTTCAAAAATCATGCTGACCTGTCTGCGATGCGGTCATCGCTTCAGGCCGGGCGAGGGTCTGTAAGCGTCGAGCTTAGGCCGCGGCCTAGGTGCCCAGGCAGACCACCTGGGCGACGCGCAGGTCGCGGCGCAGGCCGTCGGCGACCCGGCCATAGTTCTCGGTGCTGATCGTCTCGCCGACCGCGTAGCCGGCGGCCCGCCGGCGCGCCCCGCCCAGCAGCTCGCGCACCGTCTCCGGGGCGGTGGTGTAGATGCGGCCGCGGCGCGGCGATTCGGCGACGGTGACGCCGATCACCCGGCCGGCGCTGTCGAGGGCCGGCGCGCCGGACAAGCCGGCCAGCGTGCCCTTCAGGGTGTCGGTGCGGCCGACCTCGGCCCAGACCAGCACCGGCTCGGTGCGGGCCCCGCGGCCGCGCACCACCAGGTTCTCACGACCCAGCAGCCGCGAGGCCGCCTCGCCCGGATGGCCCTGGGGGAAGCCGGGATGATAGGCGCGGTCGCCGCGGCGCAGCGGCCGGTCCAGGCCCATGGGCACGGCCGGGGCTCCGCCCTCGGTGGTCAGGATGGCGGCGTCGCCGTGCGGGTCGATGGTGATCTTGGCGGCCACGCCGCGGCCGTCGGCGACGACGATAGCGGCGGACTTGCAGCCCTCGACCACGTGTCTAGCCGTCAGCCAGGAGCCGTCGTCGCTGATCGAGAAGGCGGTGCCCGAGCCGGGATTGGCCTCGTTGGGCACCTGGACGACGATCGACGGGTCGAACGGCGAGGCCGGGCCCAGCGGCAGGCCTTCCTCGCCCGGCACCGGCGGCGGCGGCGGCGGGGCGTCGGAGCGCTCCTGGCGGCCGACGGCGACGACCAGCAGGGCGCTGACCACCGCCGCATAGACCAGCCAGTCGGGGAGCCGGGGAAAGTGCACGGGCCGGGATCCGCTCCGCCCGCCGTCAGCCCGCCACCGCGGCGGCCAGGATCAGGGCGGTGGCGATCTTGGCCCCGACCAGCAGGGCGGCGGCGGCGACCTCGCCGTCCTGGATGCGGTCGGGCAGGCCCTTGAGCACCATGTCGGCGACGCGGAACACCAACAGCTGCACGGCGATGGTCGCCGCGCCCCAGATGACGATCTCGATGGCCGAGGTCGAGGCCCGCAGCGACACCGCCAGCGGGATGGCTAGGCCGACCAACACGCCGCCCAGCGACAGGGCGGCGGCGGCGTTGCCCTCGCGGATCAGCTTGATCTCGCGGTGCGGGGTCATCAGCGCATAGATCGTGGCGCCGAGAATCAGCATCGCCAGGGTCAGGCCGGCATGGGCCAGGGTGACCGGAAAGCCGGTGGCGAAGGCCTGGACCTCGGGCGATTGGAGTTGTGACGGCATGGAGGACCCCCGAACTTGAGTCCCAGCCCTAGCACGACGAGGCGGGGCCTGCGTAGGGGGCGCTGTCTAGGCGGCCGAGCTTTCGGCCGGATCGACCGCGAGCTTGCGCCG
>JAQGIN010000459.1 GCA_028291125.1 Caulobacter sp. | reverse complement strand
GGAAGGCGATCATCGAGCCCCAGTCATAGGGCGGGCGATAGCGCAGCAGCACCGTCACCTCGCCGCCGGGCGGGGCGCTGACCCCCAGCCCTCGGCGCAGGGCGCTGGGCGGCCGCTGGAACAGCTTCTGGAAGGTCTCGTTGAAGCGGCGGATGCTGCCGAAGCCCGAGGCCAGGGCGATCTCCGACATCGGCAGCTTGGTCTCGTGGATCAGTTGCTTGGCCAGCAGCACCCGCCGGGTCTGGGCCACGGTGACCGGCGCGGCGCCGATGTGCTGCATGAACAGCCGCCGCAGCTGGCGGGCGCCGACGCCCAGGCGCGCGGCCAGGCCCTCGACGTCGCCGTCGTCCAGCGCCCCCATCTCGATCAGCGCCAGGGCCCGCGACACGGTGTTGGAGGTGCCGCGCCAGGCCCCCAGGTCCGGGGCGGTCTCGGGTCGGCACCGCAGGCAGGGGCGAAAGCCGTTCTCCTGCGCGGCCGCGGCCGTGCCGTAGAAGACGATGTTCTCGGGCCGCGGCAGGCGGGCCGGGCAGACCGGCCGGCAATAGACGCCGGTGGTCTTGACGGCGATGAACAGCCGCCCGTCGAAGCGAACGTCGCGCGTGGTCAGCGCGCGGTAACAGGCCGCGTGATCCAGATCCATGGCGACATCCTACCGCGCCGGCCGCCGACGTCTGGCCGTTTTCGGACACCACCTTTTCGGCGGCATGGTCGCGTCCGAAAACGGCCAGCGCGGCCCGGCGACGATCGGCATGCTGGCGACCCAACCCCGTGAGTTCGCGCCAGATGCTGCACTTCAAATCGGAACAGGTCCCCACCCCGGTCGGCGACATGATCCTGCTCACCGACGACCAGGATCGCCTGCGGGCCCTGGACTGGATCGACTACGAACCGCGGATGCGCCGGCTGCTGCGGCTGCACTACGGCCGGGACGCCGTCGCCCTGTTCGCGGGGCGGGCGGCCTCGGGGCCGCGCCAGGCGGTCGAGGCCTATCTGGCCGGCGACCTGCGGGCCATCGACGACCTGGCGGTGGAGACCGGCGGCACGCCGTTCCAACGCCAGGTGTGGGCGGCGCTGCGCACGATCCCGCCCGGGCGGACGGTGAGCTATGGCGGCCTGGCGCGCCAGATCGACCGGCCCGCGGCCGTCCGCGCCGTCGGCCTGGCCAACGGCGCCAATCCGGTCGGCGTCGTCGTGCCCTGCCACCGGGTGATCGGGACCGACGGCTCGCTGACCGGCTATGGCGGCGGCATCGCGCGCAAGCGCTGGCTGCTGCGCCACGAGGGCGTTGATCGACCGTAGGCCGGCAGCTGGATCAGGGCGTCGAACGCCTCGCCTCGGCGCAGGGCCTGCAGCGGGGCGGTGTCGGTGTAGACGATCTCCTCGATGATCTTGCCGTCCCGCAGGGTCAGCTTGTCGACGCCGCGCCAGGTGACCACCCGGTCGCCGTAGCGGTTGGCGGTCTCCCACTCCAGGACGATCACCGCGCCCCGCGCCGTCCAGCCGACCAGGGTCCAGGTCAGGTCGGGGGCGGCGACCTTCAGCAGGTCGTTGAGCTTGCCGATCTCGCGGCCCTCGATCACCCGGTCGGCGAACGGGTAGTGCAGCTTTCCGTCCGGATGCCACAGGGCCAGGAAGGCGGCGGCGTCCTTGGCGGCCCAGGCGGCGGCGAAGCGGTCGACGAAGGTCTGGATCTCGATCTCGGTCATGGGGTCTCTCCGTTGAGACCCACCGATAGGGCGCGGGCGGGGCGGGGTCTGGCGTGAATCGGACGCCATCTTTCGCCCCGTCGCGGCTTGACCGCGCCGGCCCTTGGCGCGAGGGTGCCGGCAAATCAAACAAACGTTTTAGGGAGCGACCGCATGGGCCTGTTCGATCTGACCGGCAAGGTGGCGATCATCACCGGCTCGTCGCGGGGCATCGGCAAGGCCATCGCCGAGCGGTTCGCCGAGCACGGGGCCAAGGTGGTGATCTCGTCGCGCAAGGCCGGCCCCTGCGAGGAGGTGGCCGCCGAGCTCAACGCCAAGCACGGCGAGGGGACGGCGATCGCCGTGACCGCCAACATCGCCGCCAAGGAGGAGCTGCAGCGCCTGGTCGACGAAACCCGCAAGGCGTTCGGCAAGGTCGACATCTGCGTCTGCAACGCCGCCAGCAACCCCTATTACGGCCCGCTGGCCGGCATCGCCGACGACCAGTTCCGCAAGATCCTCGACAACAACATCATCAGCAATCACTGGCTGATCAGCATGGTCGCGCCGGAGATGCGCCAGCGGAAGGACGGGTCGGTGATCATCATCTCGTCGATCGGCGGCCTGCGCGGCAACGCCATCATCGGGGCCTACAACATCAGCAAGGCCGCCGACTTCCAGCTGGCCCGCAACCTGGCCCACGAGTTCGGGCCCGACAACGTGCGGGTCAACTGCATCGCCCCGGGCCTGATCAAGACCGACTTCGCCAAGGCGCTGTGGGACGACCCCGACACCCTGCGCCGCTCGACGGCGGGCACGCCGCTGCGCCGCATCGGCGAGCCGGACGAGATCGCCGGGGCGGCGGTCTATCTGGCCTCGAAGGCGGGGAGCTTCATGACCGGCCAGGCGATGGTGGTGGACGGCGGGGCGACGAGCTGAGGGGGCGTCACGGCGCTGTCTTCCAATCAACGTCCGTCATTCCCGCCCTTGTGGCGGGAACCCCTCTCTCCGCCGCAGGGGCGGAGGGGGACGGCGGCGCGCGCCGCCGTCGCGGCGTCTCACCTGCGGGCTGAACCAGGGGTTCTAGGCACAAGGCCTAGAATGACGGGCGTTAGGGGTTTTGCGTTGCGCTCTTTGACCCCCGCGCCCGCGCCAACCGCTCCACCGCCAGATCCAGCGTGTCGTCGGCCTTGGCGAAGCACAGCCGCACCACGTCGCGCACCGGGTCCTGCGCATAGAAGGCCGAGACCGGGATGGCGGCCACCCCGTGCTCGCGCACCGTCCGCAGGCAGAAGGTCTTGTCGTCCTCGGCGATCCCCGAGGCGGTGAGGTCGATATTGAGGAAATAGGTGCCGCCGCTGGCCAGCACCGAAAAGCCCTCGCGCGCCAGGCCGGCGGCCAGGCGGTCGCGCGAGGCCTGCAGGGTCACGGGCATGGCCGTCAGCCAGTCGCGGGCGTGCTCCAGGCCCCAGGCCACGGCGGTCTGCAGGTTGGGCGGGGTGGTGAAGGTCAGGAACTGGTGGGCCCCGGCCAGGGCCTTGGTCAGCGGCGGCGCGGCGCACAGGAAGCCGACCTTCCAGCCGGTCATGCCGAACATCTTCCCCGCCGAGCCGATCTTCACGCAGCGCTCGCGCATGCCGGGGAAGGTCATCAGCG